>JADLGB010000006.1 GCA_020849535.1 Candidatus Hydrogenedentota bacterium | reverse complement strand
CCCTGTCCATTCTTCAAAGAACATCGGATCGATAGACCTCCTATGCCTAAAAAACGCAACTCTAAACTCGCACTTTGCGCATATTTGCAGGCCCGCGCTGTGCCAAATGGCAAGATCGGTAGGGGCGAAAGAGTCCATTCCAACTCGCATACCATGTATTTCACGCCATGCTTCTCGTGCAACACCTCTAGCGATTCCATGAACGCCGTCTTCCGGTGATACCTCGTCAGCTCTGTCGTCCCTGACGGGACTTGTCTTGTGGGTTCTCGTTACTACCCAGCGATGAATCGCTGGGCTATTATCTTTCGCCCTTACGGGCTGAAATCACCTGAGACGAAAAATGGGGTGAATACGTGCGTTTCCCGTTCACTTGGCGCGGTTGTGCTGCCGGTGAACTTGGTTTTCTCAAGTAGTATATTGAGGTACGTCAATTCTTCAGAGCCGTGCAATGGGCATGTCGAGATAGTTGATTGACGCAAGACGAGCCGTTTCCCAGGTAGTGACTGCGTGTTGTGTACTTCATCTTCATGCGGCACTATGAAGAAGTCTCCTGCCCCGATGTGAGAGGCCATCTTGGAGGAGAAGCGCATTGAGGAAGAACGGAATGTTTCCAATCCGATGTGGTGACGCGACCTCCCGCGACGATCACACGGTGTGCGTTTTCAGGCAGAAGCTCTTCTACAGAATCGTCCTGCCTGGAATTCTATTGGCTTGTCTCTGCGGTGCAGTGGCAACCACCGTCCTCGCGCTCCGTGGGGAGCACAGCGGAAATCTCACAGGGGCGGCAGTCTATTTGTGGCTTATGGTTCTGTTCCTAGTCCGCCCCGCCCGTGATGTGTTTGCTTCTGTTGTGCTGGATTCTGAATCATTAAAGTATCGCAATCTGTTTGGCTCGTACCCGTTCAGTTATCAAGACGCGACTGGGATTCGAATAGACCGGTCCCGGCCATCAATCACTCTGCGTTCCAAAACGGCCGACGTCTACTTTGGCAATACCTATGAGCGAATCGATGATCTCATCGACTTACTCGAAGCCGCTGTGCAACCGCACCTGCTAGGAAGAGACGCAACTGAAACGGACGTTTCGGAACGTGAAAGCACGATCCTATTGCCGCGGACGTTTCCGCGTACGATTCGTTCTCGGATGCAGACGTACTTGGGCATCGTGGCCTGCGTGTGCCCGGCGATCTTCCTGAGCAACTACGTGGCTAATTCACCCGCTCCCGTCCTGCTTATCGCGGCTGCGGTCTTCTGGCTGCTCTCTTGCCTGGCCTTACGCAATCTACTGTTCTCGCCGTTGAGCTTGTCAGTGGACGCAGATGGTCTATCGTGCAAGAGGCTCTATGGCGAAGTTCGCATCCCGTTTGGTGATGCCGTGGAACTCAAGGTCTCGGAACGCCGTGACAAGACCGTGATGCGGCTACGGTCGCGGACGCGCAGCATCGTATGCGACAACGACTACGAGAACTGGACGGATCTCATGCGGCTTGTGGAGAATTGCACACCAGAATACATCCTCAAGAGTCCCATTTCACGGGAGTTTCGTTACCCAGGAGCACTCCGCTTTCTGTTCGCTGCGTGTGTTCTCCTCTTTGCTGGTGCGGTCGTCGGCGCAAGCTGGTCTGGTTTCCTCTATGACCACAGCGACGATTTCAAGTCGGAGGTCCTGTTTCCAGCGCTGGGCTTCGCTGCGTTCGCACTGGTCTCGCTCTACGCATTTCTTGAAGTCAGCGAGAAGGTCTATTTCGAGCGGGATAGAATTGTCTCGGTCAGTTGGCGTGGTCGTAGAGAGATTTTCTTCGATGCTGAAATAGCAGTCGAAAAGGTCCGGCCCTGGCACGGTGACGAACGTTTAGTCGTGTCGAGCAGCAGAAAGCGAATCAGCATCTCTCACCAATTGGTCGGTTACGAAGACTTGATTCATGACCTCAAAGAGATTGTACCTGTGAAGTGGAGACGGGAAGAGGCCGTGAGCTTCCCGCTTGAGGTACGTCTCAATCTTTGGTGGGCACCTCTTGCCTTCTATTCCTCTTTTGGCGGTGCACTTGCCGTCTACTTCACCCACCAGTGGGTGGATATGCTGCGGAGTGGAGAGGGGGGCTCCGGGGTCCAATGCCTCGTCGGAGGCGGTTTTGGTGCGTTCATGCTTTGGCTCGGCCTCCGGCACGTGTTGACGTGTCCAAAGAGTGCAGCCTTCGATGAGTATGGATTCACGGTGCGCCTTGGCTTTGGAACTCGACATTACACTTCCGAGCAAGTCGAGAGCATTGTGTATCGCGAGGATAGGAGGAAGGGCAACGTGTTTGGGCGTATCGCGATTCGTGTGGCTGGCAGGGAGTACCTTTTGGCGGAACCGGGTGCGACCGTGCCACTCGTGCCCGTCTATGAGCTGATATGTAAGGAGTATTGGCCTGAGGGCTATCGAGAACCGGAACCTGTGATCCTGAAGCGCGGTGAAACGGGAGAATAGTCCGTCCCCCTTGGAGTGCGAGTCCTCGCACTCATACAGTTAGAGATTTCTTCGCGCGCGACGCGAGAGTACGTGCCAGTAGGAGGATTGTCCTTCACGCGGAGCAGTTGCGTAGAATGGGCATTCTGAGTGCCAGTGAAGGGCGTGTGCAAGGTACATATCCTCAAAGGGCCGAACCGGACACGGGGGACCTGACATGAGAATGCAAATGTTCGTCGCGATCGTGTGCGCATTGTGCGCGGCTGCCGCGCATGCGGAGTGGAACGTGAGGGACACCGGGGCGAAAGGTGACGGCACTACCGATGACACCGCCGCGTTCCAGCGCGCCATGGATGATGCGGGTATGGCGGGCGGCGGCGTTGTGAATGTGCCGGCGGGGACGTACCGGATCGCGGGTTCGCTGACGATCCCGCGCGCGGTCACGCTCAAGGGCGTGTTTCACGCGCCACCCACGGATCGCGGCGGCCAGCCGCTGCAACTCGACGGCACGGTTTTGCAGGCATTCGCAGGCCGCGGCAGCGCAGAAGGGGAACCCTTCATTCGCCTGGGGGGTGAGATGTCCGCGTTGTCTGGGGTTATCATCCACTACCCGGAATGGCGGCGTGAAGACGTGCCGCCGGTTCCCTATCCGCCCGCAATCGGCGCGACGGGTGTCAACGACGTCGCCATCCTGGATTGCCTCATCGTCAACGCGTACGAAGGCATCCACTTCGACCGGACGGCGCGGTTCATCGTGCGCAATGTGTTCGGCTACCCGAGCTATCGCGGACTCTACGTGGATGCCTGCTACGACATTGGGCGCGTCGAGAACTGCCACTTCTGGCCGTTTGGCGTGGCGTACAGTCCGAGCGATCCGTATTGCCTTTGGGTGAACACGCAAGGGGTGGCGTTCGAGTTCGCGCGGACGGATTGGCAGTACGTCACGAACACGTTCTGTTTCGGCTATGGTGTCGGCTACAAATTCACGAAGACGAAGAGCGGGTCGTGCAATGGGAACTTCCTCGGGATCGGTGCGGACTCGTGCCGCCGCGCGGTGCTGGTGGAGGAATGCCAGGAGCCGGGGCTACTCATCACGAACGGTGAGTTCGTGGGACGCTGGGAGAGCGAGGACTCGGTATGCATCGAGATCGCGCCGCAGTCCAGCAATGGCAAGGTGAGCCTCACCAATTGCTCCTTCTGGGGGCCCAATGATCGGTGTGTATGGCTACGGACTCCGGATACGCAATTCACCGCGAACGCGTGCCATTTCGTGCATTTCGACAAGAACGGCACTGGCGCTCCGGCGATTCAGTTGGATACGGGCAAGGCCATCATACAGGGGAATACCTTCGGGCCGGGCGACACGCACGTGCTCATCGGCGAAGCAGTGAAGTCCGCCATCGTGATGGGCAACCAGGCAAGCGGCGGACTTGCCGTCGATAACAAGGCCGGTGACAGGACGCAGCTCCTGGCCAATGAAGAGAACCCCATTCCATGGACGCGCAAGAGTCTTGCCCACTACACGGTGCACGTCGGTGCGGACGGGGATAGGCCGTATGTGCGCCACTGGCACGGCCCCGAAACCGCTGCGGAATGGGCAGACGGAAAAGGCACGAAACGGTGGTCCCAGGCAGAATCGCGGTTGCGATTGCCCGTCCGCCCAGGCAAGCAGTACGCAATCACCTTGGACCTGAACGTGCCGCAACGCGCAATCGGCCCCGACGCGGGCCTGTATCACGGCGACGAACGGGTCGTGCCGTTCCCGAGCGAGGCCGGGTTTGTGACGGTCAAAACAAAACTGCCTCGCATCAACGACGACCACATCGTGCTCACCATAAAGGTCCCCGGCTGGGTGCCCGCGGATCTGTCCAAGGACTCCGGCGACAAACGCACCCTGGGCATCGCGCTGCGCTCGGTGACCATGAAGACCGCGTTCGCGCCTCATACGCCCTTCAATGCGAACAGGGGGGAATGGGAGGACAGCGAGTGATGCAGACAGCTCCACGGATGCGAAGGAAATATGATATGCCTACAAGTTCGTACAGATGAACACGGCCTGGAGGCGAAGGCCAAAAGAGGAGTAAAACGCGCAAGATATATTGATGTAATAATATATAGTTATAATTAAGCAATACTGAGGTTTGTACCCTCAGGCGCTCAAGAAGAGGACGTCACTGGTCTCAGCGACTTTCAATTCCAACGGGCATGGAGCAGCAATTCATCAGGGTTTTAAGGGGTGTTTTCTGCGTCGCCTTGCCGAGACTCCGCCCGCAAGCAATAGTGCGAACAACAGGTATAGCCAATTCACGGGGAGCATGACGTCGATGTTGTAGGCGTCGCCTGTGCTGAAATCACCGTTGCCCGCACCCGGACCGCCAAGAGGTTCTAAGGCCCCGTTGACGATGCTATCGTCATCGACAAGGTCAAGGCGGATTGTGCCGGCGCCCATTCCTGTGTAGACGGTCACAGTATATGTGGTACCCGAGCCGCTCACGCTTGTCACCTCGGAGCCATTGACTGTTCCCGTAGCGGTCACCACAAAATCGCTCTCGTCCACGCCCGACACAGGAGCGGTGAAGGTCACGGTGAATTCAACGATCGCACCGCCTGGTGGATCGATGCCTGCGCGAACGATACTCGACACCTTGAGATCAGTTGTGTACTTCGCCACGAAGATATCCACATCACCGTTTGACGTCAGATTCGCTAGCCCAGGTCCTGGATCAAAATCCACAGTATCGCTAAAGTTTCCCGCGACATATGCATTCCCAGAGGAATGCACCGCAATCGCGTTGGCAAAGTTACTCGCGGAATTCCCAGTTTGGTTTATCCACGACACATTCCCTGCGCTATCCAGCTTCACCGCCATGATGTCTCGCTCCGCTGAGTTGTAAGAGGCTCCAACTGCGTACACGTTTCCCGCCTCGTCAACTGCCACACCCCTGCCTGAATCTTGAATGGTTTCGTTGAACGTCCAGACCCAGGCGAAATTGCCTGTGTTGTCCAGCTTCAATACATAGATATCGTTGTTGCTGCCCGCGTTTATGTTATGCGATCCCGGGCCGGGATCGAAATCTACGACGGAGCCAAAATCCCCTGCAAGGTATAGGTTGTTCGAGGTATCCAATGTGAGAGAGGCTCCCGTAACATGACCAGACGTGGTGTCGAGATGCTTCACCCAAATGAAGTTGCCCGACTCGTCCAGTTTGGATACAAAACCCTCGAAAGCTCCTGTGCTACTCGTAAGATTCGCTGTCGCCGGACCCGGGTCGAAGTCGGCCGTTGCCTGAAAAGTCCCGGCCGTGTACACGCTCCCTGCGTCATCCACTGCGATTGAGTAGGCATAGTCAACTTCAGTGCCGCCCATCCGCCTGGCCCACAGGTAGCCGCCCGAACTGTCAAGCTTCAATACGTAGATATCATACTCGCCAGCCGATGCGAGGTCGAAGACGCCGGGCCCGGGATCGAAATCGGCCGTGCCGAACAAGAATCCGGCAGAGTAAACGTTGCCGGAGCCGTCGACTGCAATGGCATACCCGCTGTTCAAGCTGGATGTACCAGCGATCTGCCGCGCCCAGACGAGAGCGCCCGATTCGTCCAGTCTCATCACGAAGATGTCCGATTCGGGACCGGAATTCAGAGTGTAACTGGCTGGGCCAGGATCGAAGTCTACCGTGCCCAGGAAGTAGCCGCTCACGTATACATTGTGGGCATTGTCCACCGCGATGGCATAGCCAAGTGTGGCATCCAATTGCACAGCCCAATCGAGTTCTCCTGCCCCGTTCAATTTCCATACAAAGGCATCGGGCGACCCGCCAGAGACGAGATTGAATGTTCCGGGGCCTGGGTCGAAATCAGCCGTGCCCGCAAAACGCCCTGTGGTATACACGTTGCCCGCATCGTCCACAGCGACTGAAGTGCACATGTCCGCGGATGTCGCACCCATCTGCCTTACCCAGAGGAGATCGCCATCGGCGGCGTAGACAGACAAATTTGCAGAAAGGTAGAAGCACGCGAGCACGGCATGCGCTGTAAGACGTTGCTTGCGATGTTGCATGTTTGCGTGGTCTCCCCTGATCTCTGCTGCCACCCTCCTGCGTCGAGACTGCGCCCCTCGTGTGTCTCGGATGCTGTGGCAGATAATGCACGGCTGCCGGCCCTGCAAAAGCGGATCATGTTTCTGTTGATTTTGCCGACGACAGATTCGCGGCCACCCCTATCGTATGTATCACACTGTGCCTACTACGAGGCTATGCAAACCCACGGGTGAAGCATGAGCAACGCTCACAGTCTACGCCATTTGTAGGAATAATGCAATAGCCCTCCGATTATGTGGTGCTTCAGGCGATAGACCTGAAGCGCCTCGACGAATCGGTGCGATCCGCTATTTGGGCGATGAGAGCGGAATCTGACACAAAGTCTCAACGGCGATCATAGCCGGAAGAGGGAGACCCGGTGAGGGTACGGGCGCCTCGACTGTAGACGTACAAGACGTCAACGTAGTGACGCTGAACACGCAAGGAGCGGCAAAAAACAACATGAAATGCACCCAGATGGATGGCGGAGAATGCCGTTTGATATTCCTGATAGGCATAGTCTAGGTTACGAGCGGCCTTTTCAAGGAATGCCGAAAGGGCAGATGCGGATGCCTATCTTACGCAATACGGTTGATGTAGCCAAGTTCAACCCGAACGCGGTTCTTCCGTATGAACTCAGGCACGAAGATTTTCAGATGGCGATGCAGGATGTCTACGACTTCTTCTTTGACGTGAACTCGCACCTTGCAAGAAAGGGGCTGCAGCGCCTCGATGACATGTTGCGTCCGGTAATCATGTCGGTGTTCAAAGCGCAAGTGATATACTGTCTACTGTAGATTACCCGCCGGTTCATCATGGAGTGCCTAATCGCTATGACTTTCACCAAACGCATTCTGGCGGCCGCGATGGCGCTTGCGCCGCTGGCCGCGGCGGACACGGAGTTCCGTGTGCTCACGTACAACATTCATCACGCGGAAGGGACGGATGGCAAACTGGACCTGGACCGTATCGCGGAGGTAATCCTCGCGGAGCGGCCTGATGTGGTCTGCCTGCAAGAAGTGGACCGCGGTTGTGCGCGGACCGAAGGCGTCGACATGCCCGCCGAGTTCGCCAAGCGCCTAGGCATGAAGGCCGTGTTCGGGCCGAACCTCAAACACGATGGCGGCGACTATGGGAACGCCACATTCTCACGATTCCCTGTCGTCGAGTCCGAGAACTTCCCGCTGCCCGACCCGGAGAAGGGCGAGCCCCGCGGCTGCCTCCGCGTGACGCTCGACATCGGCGGACATCATGTGGACGTGCTCAATACGCACTTCGATCTCACTCCCGCCGCGCGACGGGAACAGGCGGCGCGGGTGGTCGAACTCCTCCGCGACGCGCCCACGATCCTCGCGGGCGACTTGAACGAGACCCCCGCCGCGCCGGGCGTATCGCAGCTCATGGTGCCGCTGCGCGACAGCTTCGGCGCGCGCAAGCCCGACCCGGAGATGGAGAAGCTGGCCGCGAGCCGCATCGACTACGTTCTAGCATCGGGCCCGCTGAATGTCCTATCATCCCGTTTCGTCGTCACTCCCGCGGCGCAGGTGGCCTCGGACCACCTGCCCTACTGGGCGCATCTTTCGGTGGGACCTGCGCCCGAGACGGCAAAGGACCGCGGCGTGCGCGACACTGTGGACACTCGAATCGACGGGGCAATACTTCCAGGGGAACGCTAATGGCCAAGATGAAGTTGAAAGTGGGGGTGATTGGGGTCGGTGCGATCGCGGATGAACGCCACTTGCCGTACTGGCACGAACTCGAAGCTGAAGGACGCGTCGAGCTGATCGGCGTGTGCGATATCCGCAAAGATCGCGCGGAGGAAATGGCGGCCAAGTACGGCGCGCGCTCGGTCTACTTTGACTACCAGAAGATGCTGCGCGATGGCCAATACGACATCATCGATGTGTGCACGCAGAACCGGTTCCACGCGCCGATCACCGTCGCCGCGCTCAAGGCCGGCGCCCATGTCCTCGTCGAGAAGCCCATGGCCATGAACGCCGCCGAATGCCGCGCCATGATCAAGGCCGCTACCAGCGCAAAGCGCCGCCTCATGGTCGCCCAGCACATGCGCTTCGAAGCGCCCAACGAAAAGCTGAAAGAAGTCATCCAGAGCGGCCGTCTCGGACAGGTCTACTCTGCAAACGCCACCTACCTTCGCAGACGCGGCATTCCCGGCTGGGGCAAATTCCACTTGCGGCGCGAGTCATTGGGCGGACCCCTCATTGACATCGGCGTGCACGTGATGGACCTCGCCGTCTGGCTCATGGGGTGCCCGAAGCCGATCGCCGCGTCCGGCAAAGTCTATCGCAAGTTCGGCGACCGCGACGATCTGTGCAACGGCGACTGGGGCGAGCCCTATCCTCCCAGCGAGTTCGATGTGGAAGACTACGCGTCCGCCTACGTCCGCTTCGAGAAAGACATCACCATGACCGTCGAAGTATCTTGGGCGGCCAACATCGCGGAAGAGCGATCGGGCATCACCATTCTCGGCGACAAGGCCGGCATCTCCACTGACCCGCTCGGCCTTTACGGCTACGATGGCCGCTCGCTCACGTCGACCCGCTTCGACTGGCTCCCGAACCAGGAAGGCCACCGCATGGAGATCCGCCACTTCACCGAATGCGTCGAAGGCAAACTGCCCGTGCGCGTGCAACCCGCGGAGTCCCTGCGCATCCAACAGATCATCGACGCCATCTATGAGTCCTCCCGCCGCAACCGTGAGGTGCCCATCAAGGCGGTGTGAACCGAGTACCTGAAGGCGCGCACGCACCGCCCCGTTCCGGTTTGCGCCAAACAGACACGAATCCGTCGAGAGCAACTCGCCGCAGGAGGCATGGCTCGCAGGCAAGCGCACCTGTGCCACGTCTCCCGCCCGAGCCTGCTCCGGACATCTTTGAGTCCGCCCGCCAACCAAAGTGCAGAGGAAAGGAAGAGCCAACCAAGGCGTGGCAAGCGAGTGTGAGATAGGCGCCCTCGCCTGTCTCCCATTTTGGCACAGAGTCTTGAGCTCCAACCGCAATCCCGGCACCGAATCCCATCTTCGGATCCGCGCCAATCTACACCATCAGCGAACCGGCTTGATCTCGTCTGCGCTCTGAATCTCCCACATTCAAATCTGTGCAAATCGGTGTAATCTGTAGACAGATCCTTTGTTGGCTCTCCGGCTTCGCCACTCCACGCGGTTTTGCGCCCGCTGCCGTTGAAGCACCATCAGGCCACAGGCGAGCCGCCGGTTCCCCCTCGGTGACCCCTTGTCCGAACCGGTGAAATCGGTGGAGGAGTTCCTTGGTTCTGCCGAAGCGTCCTCATACCGTGCCGATTCTGTCGCTCGCCTCGCCGCACCCGGCCCGCAACGGCGAGCGTAACGCAATGTGTAAAGCGAAACTGTTCGGAATCCGAATGCCGGTGTAACACTTTGTTGCGCTATTACCCCCGTAATTTGGCATCTTGCAGCGTCTCCGGTCCACCTCGCAATTGAACGTGCATACCCCGATTCACCGGAACTCCTTTCCCCAGAACCCACTAGCTGATCACCGCGCCCCAGGTCAGTGTCAGTTGGCACTCAAGTTGCTCTATGTAATCCGAGTACCCCCGGGATAGCCTCACCATCCCGGAGCATGCAAGGCAGAGGGGCACAGCACTCGCGGACGCGGCAAAGTAGAACTCTTTTTGGCGAGCGTGATAGTCACTGGAAATCTGAGCAGTCGCGACGCCGGACAGTCGCGCCGTATCTATGCCCGGTGCTTTGCCGAACCGAAGTCCAAGGGCTGTCTCGCGAGGAGACTGCGAGTTCTTGTGTTTGCGGGATCAACCTTATCTAAACAGTAATATCAATACAGTGTCTACGTAACGCGTCAGATGCACCGCGGACCGGGCAACAGGCGCTGAGGTTGGCTGAATTCAACCTCAAGAGGAAGGGGAGCTATGAGGAACACTCGACGATACCTTAGCAGTCTGCTCGTACTGGCCTTGGCTCTGCAACCAGTAATCACCTCATCTGGTCACGCGGATGGAGTCTACGATCTCGCCGGGGACATCGACAGATTCGAGAAAGATCTTGACAAGTGGGGCTACGTTCTGATCAAGAAGCCCGACATATGGGGGCAGGCTCGATTCACGCAGCACCGGGTCGAGTTCGAAGAAACGTTGAAAGGTGAGTTGGGTAATTTCGATGTGAAGCTTCAAGGCGCTGCTTCTGATGCGGACAGCGCATTGGCGGCAATGGCACTGAGTATTCAGGCAGCCCTCCCTGGACCTCAGGCCCACTTCATTCAACCCTACGAGATGCTGCGGCGCTTCCAGGAACTCAAGCGCCAGGACGTGATGGACCAGAACTACGGTTCCACAACCACGACCACAAACGTGGGGAGCACGTCCACCCAGTCCGAATCTGCCACGCAAGGCTCCGAATCTAACATTGAAGATCTCATTACGACGGACGAACTCAACAGCGGCTCTGAATCAAGTACGGATAATTCCACTGAAACGGTGGTCGAGGCGCCCGAGAAGAAAGTCTTTCCCACGCAGTTGCCCAAGCGGGAGGTGATCGGCATACCAACGGGCCCAACTCCAGAGTCGCTAGTCCCCGGCTATGATGTCATCAAGAGGACGGACCAACTGAGCTATTCGCCCAAAGGATTCGGCGGTCCGACAGGACTTGGCCTTGAACCATCGCTGATTCTCGACCAACATGCCCGGTATCTGAATCATCTTCACGCATTGCGGCGCGTCAATGAGGGCGACGACAATGCAGATGCCCCCGGATACAACCTGTATCTTGTGCGTATTCCGGTCTCAATCAACCCCAGCAAGAAGACCGAAAAGGGTTACGGTGCTCGGGTGACAATGTCGATCGAGCCGCATTTCGGCGACAACTTCCTTCGCGACACTTTCCGGGACCTCGTCATCAACGATGTCTTGACCCAACTGAGTTCAACAATCTGGCACTTTGCCCGAAACGAGAAGTTGCTGAAAGAATACGAAGAGTTCAGGATAGCGGGAGGAACCAAGGAAGGCCAGGCTCTGGAGCAACGCGTGCGCACAACGAGCGAAGTTGCCTTTCGCAGGTCCCTTTCGGAAATAGCCAACGGACGAGTTCTAGGCAGCTCCGCTCCCTTGGCCTTCCCTCCTAGTTTCAACGATGAAGTGTTTGGAGAACTGAATCTCACAAACATTGCTTCACTGGTTGCCTCAGCACACACTATCTCCAACACGAGCCCAGAAACCCTTCAGCTTGCACAAGTGCGAGAGACGCTGCGGCAGTCCTTGGAGGTTGCCTATGACCTTCTGGAGAACGAGGGGTTCAAGGTGAATGAGAAAGACAAGACTGCTTGGGATTACTGCAAACCGGATATCCCACTGGAAATTGCCAAGATCCTTACCGGTCGTAAGGCTCCAGATGAGAAGATTGATCCGAACGAGAAGCGATTCCCAATCGTTCATCGGCGCAAAGCATTCATGAAGGCAATTGGCGCAGCGAGCGAGGACATTCCGTCGCCGGAGATGAACCTCGCGTGGGGGATCATCGTTCATGCTTCCTTTCTTCAGGAACGCCTCATTGAGGACATGAGCGATCTGATTGGTTTGGTCCAAAACGAAGCGGATGTAGAATCTGTGAATCGGGCCATCGTGTGGAATGAAGAGCAAGCCCAAAAGCCGACTGAGCAGCAAGAGGACAATACATACCAGTTCTTTCGTCCTAAGCCATCAGGTGAGGCAAGGCACGCATTTGAACAGTACGTCAAGACCAAATGGCCAACGTATGTATTTGCATTAGACCCCATGACTGAGGACCAGAATGTCCTGAACCAATACAGTCAGCGCCGCGAAATGCAGATCGCTATGGCCATGTCCCTGGCCAGCGGCTGGTTCAAGGGCCAATCGCTTCGCAGATACGCCCGCCGGCTCGAGCGTGATATGGAGACTGTAGCATTGAACCGTACAATCGTAGGATTCGGTTATGGAGAAAGTACTTTCGGTTGGCAATTCTACCCGCGTTTTCAGACGCCACCGCTTGAGAACAATCTTACCGCCGTTGTACGGCAAACACTGATCGGACCCACGTCGCGCGAGTCACTCATGCGGACCCGAGTGATGGAAGAGGGTCCGCGCGAGTGCGTGGCTATTGTGGTAATGCCATCGTTCGTGCGCAATGCATCCATGGATGTGCGCTCCGAGTGGTTCCCCTTGGGGAAACGCAAGTTTGCCCAGAATGTCGTCAAACTGGATTTCCTCCGAACCGAGGGTCCGGATCTCAAAAAGGCCTTGCGTCTGAGCCAAGCTCTCAATGAAGTCGAGGAGAATCGTGAAGATGCCAGTTGGAGTGACGGAAATCAGGAGTTCAAGATGGAAGACGTAAGGCGGAAGCGTCTCGACGCCGAGGTTGCCCTGAGGCATGCACAGGCAAAGACTGAACCAGACAAGATCGAAATCGAAAAGGCTTGGAACGACCTTCGGGATGCGATGACTGAAGAGCACCGGCAAGCGACCGTCGCAAGCCGCGTGCGCGGTATCGGGCGTGACGACGAACGACAGTGGATACTACGATACGCAGGGAACCTTGAGGACCGCCTGCCTATCCAATCTCACGCCTTCAATGTTCCCTTCGATCGCACAGTAGGCGGCCTGGAACTATTTGATTGGAGCGCTGGAGCCTTGGCCCCAGAGCTTGAGGGTTGGTATGGCGCGAGCCACCTCGATCTTGCCAAAGGCGGCACCCTCTTCCTAGTGGGCCGCCATTTCAATACGCTCGGCACTGAAGTGCTCGTTAATGGATCGAAGACCGATTCGACTCTGATCAGCAGGCAGGTCCTTCAAGTGACCGTTTCTGCTGGACTGAAGACACCAAATCCCGATGAAGACGTAGAGGTCCGAGTTGCTACCGCCTATGGTGTCTCCCAACCACTTTTGATTCCGACGTTCTCCAGCGACAAGAAGGACAACGCTGACGCGAAGGCTAAAACCGGTTATGCGTGGGATGAATCTGCCAAGCCCGTAATGAACGTTGCTTTTGTGGAAGATCCTGCTGACGCCAAAGTCGGGAGGGTGGCTTCCGCAAATTTCGAGCGGCCAACTGTTGCCTTGCTTAAACTGGGCCGGCCTGATGATCCGCCGAACAATCCCGACGCGGCAACGGTGGCGTTCAGCGTGTTCGCCGTGGGTGCGGATGGAAAGGAAACTAAGCTCGGCGACACAAGCCCCACGAAGGTCACATTCTCACCTGGGACAAAGGTCGGTTTTCTGGGAGTGCAAGGGGCGACCAAGATCCCCAATCCGAGTGAAGCGCCCATGACAACCGTCCTCGCACCCGTCATTGAGGAAGGTCTCCTTAAGAGTCACAATGCGGTGAAAATCCGGTGCAAAGGCAATCTTAGCTTTGACAATGCTGGGGCCAACCAGGATGGGCTACCAATCATCGCAATTGACAACGCACTCGACATTAATGTTGTTACGAAGACCGACAAGTAGGGTGATAAACCCCGTTGAGTGATATGACGAGGGCCCACGTAGCGAGTCTACTTGTGTGCACACTCTTGTTGCGTCACCACGAACTGAAGGAGACTTCACATGGCGATGTATCCGGCATTGCGTAGGCGTTTTGAAAACGGGCGCGAGCGGAGTTGGGTGGTGAACAGACTTCTAAAGCTTCGAGCGCAGCTTAGCCGCGACGTTCCGGCAAAGGATGCTGATGATCATGTGTTGATTGCCACATGGAATATTCGCGACTTCGGTAAGGATGAGAAGCAGAGAAAGGGTTTTGGTCCTCGTCTGCCAGAAACACATTTCTACATTGCCGAGATAATCTCGCGGTTCGATTTCGTTGCAGTACAGGAAGTGAATCAACTGACAGAATGGGAGCGAGTCATAGACATCCTTGGCCCTGACTGGAACTACATTGCCACAGACGTGGCAGATGCCATGCTCGGTGGGAACGGTGAGCGCTTGACCTACGTCTATGACAGGCGAAAAGTGCGCTTCCAGAATATCGCGGGCGAGGTAGTTTTGCCGCCTTCCATGCTGATCTCGAAGGCGACGGTGAAATTCGAGAAGAAGAAGGCTGTAAGTGGCGCCCAATTCCGGCGCACGCCGTTTGTTGCGTCCTTCCAGGCTGGATGGTTCAAGTTTGACATCTGCACGGTGCACATTTACTACGGCAGTGAGTCGGGGAACGAATTGGAAGAGCGGATTGAAGAGATTGATCGGGTAGCAGAATACCTGAGCAAGCGCGCGGACATCAGGATGCAAAGCGAGAACCGATCATTGATACTCCTCGGAGATTTTAACATAGTCAGTCCAGAGCACAAAACCATGGGCGCCTTGCTTCGCCATGGCTTTCACGTCCCCGAGACTCTTCGTAACAAGACCAACATCGGGGGCACGAAGTACTACGACCAAATCGCGTTCAAGATTGAACGGGGCGTTCTCGACTATGTTGATAATGTGGTTGAGAATCCAAGAGATCGCTTTGCGGGAGTCTTTCGCTTTTTTGAGAGTGTCTTGGTCGAAGAGGATGAGGCCCACTATGTTGAAGCGATGAACGCCAGTTCAGCCTGCAGGGGAAAGAAATATAGGAAGAATCAGAATCCCTCAGGACACATCGACTACCCGAAATACTACAAGGATTGGCGGACATACCAGTTGTCTGATCATTGCCCTCTATGGGTGCGGCTTAAGGTAAACGGAGCTGACGATTACCTGAGGAAGATGCGAAGTACTTGATTGATTGCTATCGGAGACAAGCGGGCACACCGTTGGGATTGGTTGCCCTTCCAACGCCTTGAAGATGTCAGGTGCGTGCTTTTCTCTTGTTCCCCGCTGCTGTTCCTTCTAACCCCCATCCCGCTATAATCCCCTCAAACGCCGCGCGTTGGCCGTTTGACAGGAGTAGCCCATGCCGAAGCAGACCGATGTCCGTGTTGTGGATGCGTCTTTGTATTTCTTGCCGGTGTATACGCGGGTGCCCTTGAAATTTGGGACGGAGACGGTGACGTATGTGACGTGTGCGCGGGTGCGGGTCATGGTGGAGGACGGGCGCGGGCGCCGGGCGGAGGGGTGGGGCGAGACTCCGCTCAGCGTGCAGTGGGTGTGGCCGAGCGCGTTGTCGTATGACGAGCGGCATGAGATGCTCAAGGCGTTCTGCCGCACGCTTGCGAAGGCGTGGGCATCGTTCACCGAGCAGGGGCATCCCATGGAGATTGGGCATGCGTTCATGGAGGGGCGCCTGAAGGAACTCGCGGACGCCGCGAACGCGGGACGCACCGAGCCTATGCCGTGGTTGGCGGCGCTTGTGTGTTGTTCGGCGTTCGATATCGCCGTCCACGACGCGTACGGTGTGCTGCATGGCGTGGAAACGTACAGCACGTATAACGCGCAGTATATGAATCGCGATTTGTCAGCCTATCTCACCCCCGCCGACGATGTGGACGTATCCTTTACGGGACGGTATCCCGAAGATTATCTCGTGATGCCGCGTCCCGATACCCTCCCCGCATGGCACTTGGTCGGAGGTCTCGATCCGCTCAACGCGTGCGAACTCACGGGGTCCGAGCCTGATGACGGCTATCCCCTGCTCCTGCGCGACTGGATTCAGCGCGACGGCTTGAATTGCCTCAAGGTGAAGTTGCGTGGCAACGACGCGGCCTGGGACTATGCGCGGCTCGTGGCGGTGGGGGAGATCGCCATCGAGTGTGGCGCGGACTGGCTCACGACGGATTTTAACTGCACCGTCACGGAGCCCGCCTATGTGAATGCCATTCTCGACCGGCTCGTGCTGGAGCATCCGCGGATCCACGGCATGATTCTCTATGTCGAGCAGCCCTTCCCCTACGACCTGGAGCAGCACCGCATCGACGTGCACAGCGTGTCGGCGCGCAAACCGCTCTTCATGGACGAGAGCGCGCACGACTGGCACCTGGTCAAGCTCGGCCGCTCGCTCGGGTGGACGGGTGTCGCGCTGAAGACGTGCAAGACCCAGACCGGCGCGTTGCTCAGCCTGTGCTGGGCGAAAGCCCACGGCATGACGCTGATGGTCCAAGACCTCACCAACCCCATGCTCGCCCAAGTGCCGCACGTGCTCCTCGCGGCCCACGCGGGCACCATCATGGGCGTCGAGACGAACGCAATGCAGTTCTATCCGGAGGCCTCGAATGCCGAAGCGAAGGTGCATCCCGGACTCTACCGCCGCCGCGACGGGCATTTGGATCTGCGCAGTATCTCTGGACCTGGCTTCGGATATTGTGCAAGCGAGATTCACCGCGAGCTGTCGATTGAGTAGCGAAGGCGTCCCGCTTGCTTATCAAGACACAGGCGAGGGCGCCTATGCCACACGCGCCTACCAGGCCTGAAGTGGTTCCTCCTTTCCTGGTGTGCTTGGGCCGCCCACAAGCTCCTGGAATTTCAGAACGACGAGGGATAGGAGACAAACGAGTGACACAGCCACGCCGCGGCGTGGCTGTGTCTTCCAGACTCGTCCGATTGGACCGATCCGTCGGATCGGACCGAAGGATATAGGCGCCCCTGCCAATTCTCTTCACGATGAAGCACTGAACCGAGGTGGACGCGGGGCCATCTCCACAAGCTGCAGGCAAGCCTGCTTCGTGAAAGCAGAGGCAAGCCTCCGAACTCCAAAATGGGTGCGACGACTGGTCCTGCGAAACCGAGATTGAAGAAGCCAACCGCTACGCATACCATAACCCGCGTCCTACTGCTTGGGTGCGTGAAACGGGGAGAGGCGATATGTTCACACAGGGACACAGGGGTTTTGGTGAGAGGACGCGATCTCGCTTGTGCGGGATTTGCTTGCTTGCACTGGGGGGAATTGCCATGGCTTCCGCGGATGATGTTTACGCGTCTTTGCTCTCACCGGACACCCTGCCGCTCGCGCGGACCGGCGTCTGGCTCACCGGATCGGACAGTCACGATGTGACCGGCGACAACGACGATGGTTTCAACGCGGCTTACTCGTATCTCTACAAGGACGGTGACGAATGGGTGCTCTTCGATGAAGATGGACCGGGCTGCGTCTACGTCATCCGGACGATCAAGCACAATGGCGACCTGCGCGTCTACCTCGATGGCTCGAAGGAGCCCTCGTACACGATTCCATTCAAGGAACTCTATGCGGGCAAGAAGCCTCCTTTCGTGCCGCCGTTTGTGGCGGATGAGGACATCGCGCACGGCTCTTCGTGGTCGTACGTGCCCATACCCTTCGCGCGCGGATGCAAACTCACGACAACTGAAATGGAAAAGCCGCACTTTCTGAACATCTTCGCGCACAAGTTCGCTGCCGGCACGGAGGTGAAGTCTTTTGATCCGGCGCGCGACCTCAGCGATGCGGCGGCTTGGTGGTCGAATCCTGCACGCCGTCCTCAAGCGGAGGAGTCGAACGATACCGGCAAACTCTCCATCGGACCGACAGGCAGTGCAGCCCTGCTGAACGTGCAAGGTGCGGGCGCCATCACCGGGCTCCGCCTGCGCTTCAAGGATGGCGGCATCCAGCCCGCCGCGGACCTCGTGCTCCGCGCGTATTGGGATGGACGCGAAGCGCCTCACATCGATTCGCCAGCGAGCACCTTCTTTGCGCTGGGGTGTCCGCGCGCGGTCAAGGCGCTCGTGAGTCCGGACCTTCAGCCCTTCGACACCGAGCGCTACGTGGCCGGCACGGTCAGACCCGAAAGCCTCTACGTAGGTCAGGACAAGGATGGCTGGTTGAACTGCACATTCCCCATGCCGTACTGGAAATCGGCGCGCATGGAACTCTTGAATGTCTCCGCCACGGAGACCATTGAAGTGGAGTACTCCATCACGCAATCACATAAGCCCTATCCGGAAAGCGCCTGCTACTTTAACGCCCAATGGCGTAGCGAAGAACCCTTGCGCGACGGCGAGGACTATTGCGTGCTCGACACCCGCGGGCGCGGGCACTACGTGGGCTGTGTCATGACCTTCAGCAGCGTCCATTTCAGCAGGCCCGACAACAAGATGCTCCATCGCGGCTACCTCGAGGGCGACGCCCGCTACTACACCGATGGCAACCGTACGCCTTTTGTGGCGTGCACCGGCACCGAGGAGTACTTCAATTGGGGCTGGTACGACATGAAACCCATGGATGCCGTGTTCGCCTATCCGACTCACGGCTATCCGCTGCACCTCCGCTGCCGCGAAGACTACAGCGTCATGTACCGGTTCCACGTGGGCGAGATCGCGCCATACTATCGATCCTTCCGCTTCGACCTCGAGCACGGCCCGAACGGGCGCATCCCCGCAAACTACTCGGGCACGGCATTCTTCTATCAGCGCGACGAACCCGCGTTGACGCTCACCGATGAATTGGACATCGGCAACAGCGCGTCGGAAGAAGCCCACGCCTACAAATGCGAAAAGGCATCGGAAGAGGTGACCCATACACTGCCTTACGAAGGAAGTTACCAACTCACGCTACTGGACGACGCGCCCCGCGATCGCGACCACGCATTCAAGGACTCAGGCCGCGTGTGGACCGGCGCATGCAGCTTCACCATGAAGATCGCGCCTGAGAACGCAGGTGTGAAACTGCGCCGCCGCTCGTACTATGGATTCGGCGCGAAGGGTGGCATGGGAGGCGGCAGACCCGAACCTGTGCTCACGCCGGAGCAACGCGTGCGCGTGAGTGTCGGCGGAGAAGACGCAGGTACGTGGCGCATCCCCGCTGGACACGCCCGCGACACTTGGCGCGAGACGGAATTCGAGATCCCCGCGCGCATCACGCAAGGAAAGGAGCATCTCACGATCACGCTCACAGCCGATGATAGCTCCCCGTGGGATGACTACACCTACTGGGTGTACAGCTATCGGTAGTGAATCGGATCCGCCGACAAGAGCCGCAGACATGCGTCCGCACTCCAAAAGGGAATCACTGGGAGCGCCGGCATCCCTGCCGGCTCTTGAAGAAAGCACCATGGTTTGGATGACCTATGGGAGCACAGGCGAGGGCGCCTATGCCACACGTGCTTGCCATGCATTGAGATGTTCTTCCTTTCTTCCTGTCTACGGCATACTTGATGGCCTCAAAGAGATAAGGAGGAACAACGGATTGGGTATAGACGTGTGGCACAGGCGCCCTCGCCTGTGTCTTGAGTGGTCACGGCTGCTCGCCGAACCGTTTGTTGAGGCGATACACGTAAGCCAACACTTCCGCGACCGCCCGGTACAGGGCCTCGGGGATCTCGCGCTGCACATCCAGCTTAGACAGCACCGCGACAAGGTCCGGGTCTTCGTGCAAAGGCACGTTGTTCTCGCGCGCGATCTCGATGATCCGCTCCGCGAGCAGGCGGTCGCCCTTTGCAACCACGCGCGGCGCACGATCATCCTGTTGGTTGTACCTCAGGGCGACCGCCCTGCGATGGCGCTGGCGTTTTTCGTCACTCATGCCTGCAAGCTGATCCCTTCAAAGCGGCGCATCAGGTTGGCTGTTTCACGGAGTCGATTGCCGTCCCACAGCGTCGCGTGTACCTGCGCACCCGCGTACCCGCAAGACTCGAGCCGCTGCGCGAGTTCCGTCGCCGTGTCGTCCACGAGACGCACCACCTCGGCGTCCGTCGCGCGAATCCAGCAATGGCAGATACCCTGAACAGGTCCCATCGAAATCCACAGGTCTCCGAGGCGCGTTGTGGAAAGGTCGAACACGACCGTCGCGTTCTCTTTGTTGAATTCGCGCCCCCGCTCATTCTCCTCCCCGAAGAAGTGGATCTGCGCGTGCGTGATGGGCGACTGCGGGTCAAGAGGAAGTTCGAGAAAGTAATAGGGTAACTCAAACGCGCGGAGATTCTGGAGCTGTCCCCCGCTCAAACGCTCAAGCGTGCGTTCGATTGCGCTCTGGAAATCCGCGAAGCGCCCCGTCTTGCGCAAGTGAGAGGCCAAATGCTCATTGGCCCGCAACCGGCTCAACTGCACGACGAGGTCGCCCTTCAGTTCCTCCAGAAACGCTTCCACGTTTCCCGCGGCGATCGCCGTAGCCAAGCGGCTTTCAAGAGACCTGCCCGATTGAGAAACGGCCCGCCGCACGAGCAACTCCAGGTCATCTTCAGGCGCAGCCCCTGCCATGCGAACCACGGACGACAAGGTGGAAAACTCCGCCTCGCTTAGCACTCCCGCGTCGGCCGCTTGGCCCAGCATGCTGGCCACAACCGCAAGGTCTTTCCCGACGGCGCCCCGGCTGAAATGCATGGATAGAATAAGCCGGATCGCATGCTCCGTGCGGGGCAGCGCTTTCGGCAACAGGTGTACTGCTTCGCGGACCGCATCCAATTGCGCGAACGATTTCAGAACCTGGGTCAACACCTCAGGAAGCTCCGGCGCAACCTCCGCAACCAGCGGAGCCGTAAAGGTCGTCGGCGTGCGGATGCTCGCGGCCGTTTGCTCCGGCGATGCGCCGCGGTTCTGAGCTGCAGCGGGGGCAGGTGAAGGAAGCGGAGGGGACTCTCCGGCTCCCCTGGGGCTTTGAGGCGTTCCCTCCGCGGCAAGGGTCTCCGCGGATTGTCCTCGCTGCGAGGTAGTTCCAAACGTCGAGAGCAGTTCCCCGGCGGGACCGCGCGATAGCGGCACGCCTGATGCCGTTACGGAGTCCGCCGCAGCTCCGCTCGCTGCCGTCGCCGCTGACGTAGATGCGGATCCGGCACCCTGACCTGCACCCTGCGCGCGAGCCTGTTGAGGCGTCAGTCGCAATTGAGGACCCTGGTTCGTGTGGACCAGTTCTACGCTCACGCGCAAACCGGGGGAGAGGCCGGCGACCGGCTCGATGGGGATCTCGGATCCCCCGATGCGCAGCAGCAGCCCCCGTTCGGAGGTTTGAATGGTCCCCTGGGCGACTTGCCCGGGGCGAAGCGCGGCGATCACGCCGGTCTGCGCGATCAACGACACGGTGATGGGGCTGATACCGCCCAAGCCTGCCACGTCAGATGCTCCTGTCTTTGCGCAGGCTTAGGATCAGCCTCACTTCCCCCTTTCCGATGCCGAGTTCCTGCGCGATCTGCGAGACGCTCATCCCCGCGTCGTTATACTCGTAGACTTGCGTATGCAGCGGAAACGGCGTCTTGCCGTTTCCTCCGGAGCGTCCATTGCCGGCCTGGGAAGGTCCGGATGGATTCGCGTGTGGAGTCCGCTTCTCCTCCGTCATGTTAAGAAGGGCGCGAAACGCATCGCGTGCGGCCTCCGCGTCGGCGGGTTCTTCAGGTGGCGCCTCCGGCACCTCGAATCCCAGCGGATCGGGCTCATCTCCTCCGAAATCAAGACCCACCCAGGTATCGAGGATATCGTCCTGGGCGGGCAGTTCCTCCGGCACGGCAAACACCGGGTGAGAAGGTTTGCCTTCGTTGCCCGTATCCCGCTCGAGCACCCGCAGATGCGCCCCGCGGTGTCCGCGCGCCGAGTCTTGGGTCCGCGAAGCTTCGGCCTCCATCTGGTCGCGCTTCTCAGCGAGCTTCTGAACGCTCGACCGCACCTCCTCGATTTCACGCAGCGTGACGGCGACGGTTTCCTTGATGAGCTTCACCTTCTTGTCGAGGCTGGCGTTGAGTTGGCGCGCCAGTTGTTTCTGCTGATCGAGAATGTCCCGCATCGTATGCAACAGGATCATCATGTTTGCCAAATCGTCGCGGGACTGCTGGTAGGTGCGAAAACGGCCGAAGTGCTCTCTCCGGAAGAAGTACATGAAGAAAAGCATGACGACGGCGAGCAGCGTCAGTACGCCCGCGGCAAATAGGCTGTCTTGCAGTTGAGCAAACATGCGTTCTCTAAGACGTGGGCCGGCACCGGAATGGCACCGCTCCGCTGGACCTCCCTGCGCGCGGATGCACCCTATTCGCACGCGGTCAAATGGTTATGTCCAGTTCGTGTTTCTCAGTCCCCTCGGGGATGACCTTCAAGTCACCCGCACTTGCCGGGGGAGTTGGTCCCGCGATTTCTTCTTTCGCCCTTCTACGCCGCCGCCCCACGAACGGATTCTTCCGGCGGCCATCCTGATCGATCTGTTCACTCTCCGCCTCGACCGTCTGCTGCACCTGCGTTTCGGCGTTGACACGCGTCTGCTCGACGGTGCTGGCAGCGCGCTGCTGAGCGGCTAGAGAAGCCCTGTCGGCGGACTGTTGGATCCGTTCCGCCGCAGTCACCCTTGCAAGCTCGGTCTGCAAGTCGACGGGCTGAGGCATTATTCCCCTCCGTGGACTGTCTTGCGCAACGTCTTCATGGCGGCGCTATGTATCTGGCAGACGCGGGATTCCGAGACTTCAAGAACCGCGCCGATTTCTTTGAGCGTCAATTCCTCGAAGTAATATAAGTTTAACACTTTTTGCTGCTGATCGGGAAGTCGAAGGATGGCCTCTGCAATTCGTTCGTGGCGCTCCCGCTCCAGGACCGCAACGTTGGGATTGGAGGCCCGCTCATCGACCGTTACGTCGAGCTTGCGCGTCTCGGCCGTATCCTCAGAGGGAAGATAATCCTGAAGCGACAGGATCTGCGCCGTTTGAATCTGGGCCACCGTGTCTTCCACCTGGTCTTCAGTAGTTCCCAGGATCTGCGCGATTTCATCATTGCTCGGTTCGCGTCCGTGTTCGTGCCGGAGCGCGTCACGTGCCCCGGCCACCTTTCGGGCCATGGCCCGAAGCGAGCGTGGCGCCCAGTCCAGAGAGCGGATCTGATCCAGGATAGCGCCCCGCACGCGGATGGAGGCGTATGTGGTGAACTTGATGTCCTGGGTGTAGTCATACTTCTCGACGGCATCCATCAGGCCGAGAACCCCCCAGCCGATGAGGTCGTCCATGTCCACGCTCGAAGGCACGTGGATGGCCATGCGGCCGGCGATGTACTTGACGATGCGCATGTGACGCACGATGAGCGTTTCACGCGCACGTAGGTCGCCCTTGGTCTTCCAGCGCGACCAGAGTTCCTTTTCTTCCACCGCGTTCAAGGCAGATTCTGGCATTGCATACCGTTAGCGGAGGCTTTCGATTCGCTCACGCGGGCTGACAATCTCCGTAATACGCAATCCAAATTTTTCATCCACGACGACCACATCGCCGCGGGCGATCAATTTGTCATTCACGAGCAGTTCCACAGGCTCATCGACCAAATGGCCCACCTCGATGATAGAGCCGGGTCCCAGCGCGAGGATTTCACTGATGGGCATCTCGATCCGGCCGAGCCGGGCCGTGGCCACAAGACGGATATCGAGCACCATGTCCAGATTTCGCGAGTAGGCCTCGTTCGAGTGCGCTTCGCTCTTCTTCTTGGCAGCCTTGGCGGGCTCCATTTCCGTCCCTGGCTCGCTCTCCTTCAGGATGTCGCTGATCTCATCTTGGCTCAGTGGGTTGCCCACTCCTTTACCTCCTGCCTTTGAAGTGGCCGCGGCCACGTCTCGTTCGGGGATTACGGCCTCGAACCGCCCAGAAAACACGAGCGTTCCTTCTCCGCCCGCTCCGGGCGGGATGCTGAAACCAAAGTCTACCAGAACCGGACTGGGCTCCAGGATCGCGCTGAACAGTGCATTGTCGGCACCGGGACTCACAGCAACCTCGACCTTTTCCAAGCCAATGACCTTGCCGTATTTCTCTTTGAAATGACTGACCCCGCCGCCCATACACGGATCGAAGATCTCCTTGAGCCCCAGCAAGTCGGCGTTGGCCAGATCGAACTCTGCCGTTGGCGGTTGCCCAGTCGCCGCGGCCAAAACCGAATTCGCGCCCTGGGGAGACAGGAGGAGCACGAAGGCCCCTCCGTCTTTTGCCACGGCGTGGACGACGAGCGCCTGCTTCCGGAACGCGTTGCTCAGGATGTCTGTTGACGCGCTTTGGAGGGACTTGGTCTCGAACGGGACGCTCCCCCCGCACAAGGCCGACACGACATCCATGAATCCCGTGAGGAATCCGCGAGCGAAGATATCGGCCGCCACAGCGTTCATCGGAGTCCTCGCAGGTTAATCGTCAAGCGTAAGATCGAACAGTTGAACGGCACTCTGCTCCCCGCACTTGCCGCAGGAGGCTTTGTAGCGGGGCACGCCGCCTACCTCCACATGCACCGGCGACTTGACATCCGTGTCCAACAGGATGACGTCCCCCACCTGTAGGTTGATGATGTCCTCAAGCGGCAATTGGGCCCGGCCAAGAATCGCATCGACGGGAACCTGTGTCCTCCGCATGACCCGCATGATTTGCGTGCGCGTGCGCTCGGCCATCTCAGCGGTCATCCGCCGGATGAAACGCGTCTGCTGAGAGATCTGGTCCAGAATCGGGTTCAGAACCATCAGCGGAATGCACATATTCATGGAGCCCACGGTTTCCACAATGTGAAATTCGTAGGCCACGAGGATGACCATTTCGCTTCCCGCGACAATCTGCACGATCAGCGGGTCGCTTTCCTGGTGGACCACGCTCATCTTGAACTCAATGAGCTGTTCCCAGGACCGCTTCAGGCTGTCCAGAATCATCAGCATGATCCGGTGGACAATCCGGTTTTCGATTTCGGTGAGTTCGCGGGGTTTGCCAAGGCTCGTTCCCTTGCCCCCGAGGATGCGGTCCACCATCGGAAAGACCACCGCCGGACTCAAGTCAATCACGGCATTGCCTTCCAGGGGCGCCATGTTGATAACCGACATGGAGGTGGGGCGCGAGACGGACAGGATGAACTCGTCGTAGGTCAATTGGTCGATGGATACCAAGTCCACTCGGACTACCGTACGCAGAAACGGCGGGAGCGCGATGCTCAGTTCGCGCGCGAACGCCTCGAATAGGCTCTGAAGTCCCTTAAGTTGTTCCTTTGAAACGCGTTCGGGACGCCGGAAGTCGTAATGCATCATGTCCCGCGTTTCGGTGCGTTCCTCGTCCTGATTGGGGACTTCGACCTCGCCGCGGGACACGGCATTGAGCAGGAGATCTACTTCATCTTGACTGAGGATGTCTGCCATTGGACAGCACGCTCCGGTGACGTAATGCTACTTGGGGCGAGTATAGCACGCATGCCTGGAACTCGCAAGCGGCCTTCATGTTCTAACGCCTTTTGAGTGAAATAGATACGAGATCAAGGCCGGGTGTGCCACCCCCGTGCCGGCATTGTGCGCATGACAGTGGGGAATACGTCAACCTATTCACGCATTACCTCGTTCTAGCAAGTGAACGAGGTGACAGCGTAAGACGGGAAGCAGGTGCCCTACCACCTGTTTCTTAGCCGGCGCGCGGGCCACACCCCTCCTTAACCCCCTACCCTGGCCCGCGCGCCACCCCCCTATCGCCCGGAGATCCTGTTGAGCCATTTGCGTGCCCGCAGTCCCGCTGGACCTTCCAGCGCACTCAGCAAATCCAGCTTCCCCAAGACCTTGGCGCGGAAAATCGGGAGTGTATCGCTTCGGTCAATCCAGGTTCGGCGGAGTGCGAACGTCTCAAGCGATCCGGGTCGGTTGACGCCGTAGCGGTTCGAACAGGCGTAGGCGCAACCGCACTCTTGCGCGATCCGCAGGCTCGTGGCGTTGTAGTCCGCGGCTGTCCCGTAAGGGTATGCGAAGGACAGCACCGAGCACTGCAGTTCTTCGCGCAGACGGTCGAGGCTACCTGTGATTTCCGCGCGCTGCTGGGACTCGTCAAGTGAAGATAGCCGGGCGTGAGACATGCCGTGGCCGCCGACCTCGAAGCCTTGGGATGCGAATTCCCGAAGTTCATCCCATGACAGCAGGCGGGCGTCTTCCCGCTTTGCGTCGTGGTCGAGGAACGCGCCGAGCCGGCCCGCCACGGCAAACAGGGTAGCCGGAATTCCAAGCCGCCGGAGGATCGGGGCCGCTTCGGTGAGATTGTCGCGATACCCGTCGTCGAAGGTGACCGCCACGCCGGCGTGTCCCTGCGCCGCCTCGGCGAGGGTGATCACGGTGCACTCCGCGGCGAGCCATTCCATCTGTTCGCAGAAGCACTTGGGTGTGACGTTCATCTCATGATCGCGCGTGCCGACGCTATGGTAGGTGAGGATGCGAGAGCACGCGGCGGCGTGGGGGAGAAGCATCCCGGCCCCCATGAGCGCTCGTTTCACGGCGCGTTTGATTGGCTGTTTGATCATCATCCCGGCGCTCCTCAAGCGCCGCGCCCCACGCTCTCGCGGCGCGCTGTCAGGAAGCCCCACATATAGCCGAAGGCATATGCGGTGTACGCGCCCAAGCGCAGGAACTTGCCCTCGGCCAGCGCCTTGACCAGGCGCGCGGGAAATCGGAGGATGCGCCACGCAAACGAGGTGCGCGGTTTGAACGCGGCGGCGTCGAGTTCCTCGTGCGTATCGTAGACGCTGTCCGGCTGGAACTTCTGTGCATAGGCCGATCCGAATCCATTCCGAAAGAACATCTTCAATAACCGGTTCCAGCCATCGGGGAGGGGATGGTAGATCCGGGCGTTGGGCGCCAGGACCACCCGGTAGCCCGCCGCGCGCAACCGCACGCGCAAATCGGGGTCGAGTCCGCGGATGATGTCTTCGCGTTCGCGCCCGACGGCCTCGAACACCTCCTTGCGCATGGCGCAGCACCCGTGGCACGCGAGGTCGCTGTCCACGACGCGCTCGACGACGGGGGTATTGAATCGCGGAAACTGCAGCGCGGCGCGGCGCTGAAAATCGTTGACCTCCGGGGGTAAAACGATACTGGCTCCCGCCATGCCTATCTTGGGGTCCTCATCGAGCACGCGCACGAGTATCTCGAACACGGTGTCGTCGGCGAGGCGGCTGTCGTCGTCCAGGACGAGCAGGATCTCGCCGCGCGCATCTGCGGCCCCCTGGTTGATCGCCTTACCCTGCGGCGAGACGCCCTTGACCAGACGGAGCTCATAGTCTTGGAACGTCTGGCGCTCCACGCTCTCCAGCAGACGCGGCACACATCCATTGCGGTAGCCGTCCCACGATGGAATGATCACGGTCACTCGTGGCGGCGTTGAGGTCCCCCTGTCTGCGTCATCGGTCACGACTTCGCGTTGCCCTCGCCTGCTTGAAGTTTTGCGACTGCATCGGGAAACGGATACGTTTGTGGGAGAACCGTCATCGTCGTGCAAAGGCCGTAAGTGCCGTGCGCGGTGTTCTGAATCACCTCGACGTAATAGGCCATCCAACCGTCAGCGGGAACCTCGGGCGTCACCGTCACGCTGGTGTCGCCGGTGAGTTCCTTGCTCGTCCAGGCCGCTTGCCGGAAATCGCGCGAAGGCGCGGTGGCGCTCCATTGGAGGACCTTCGCGCCGGGCTGCGGCCAGCTCACGTTCAGCGAACCGTCTCCGTGGTGTTCCCACGAAATCGGTTGCAGGCGCTCGCCCTTCAGCAGGGCATTGTAGAAGGCCATGATCGTCGCCACGCCCGACGGATTGACGTCGTGCGGGGTATTCGCGCAATAGACGAGATACTTGTCGCCCTTGAGATCGGGGAAGTAATTGTTGGCCGAATCGACATTCCAATAGGGATCATTCGTGCCCAACACGACAAGCTTGGGAAGCGTCAGGACGTCGCGATAGGAGTAGGGATCCACGATCGCCCGTAACCGCTCGCCCTCCGGCGAGCTGGCCCGGCCCTGGATGTTGAGCAGTGTGTAGTCGATGATCTCATCGCTGTAGGCGCCGTAACTCTTGAGCTGGTTCTCGGTCTGCGGGACCATGTTCAGCATATCGATGACGGCAGGCGCGATGCCGATGACGCGTTTGTCTGCCACTGCGGACAGCCACGTCGTCCACCCGCGCTTCGAGCCGCCGAGCACCATGAAGCCTTCAGGGCCTGCGCCGAACTCGCTCTTCGCCACCTGCTGCACGGTGTCCATCGCGCGGACGGCGCTCTTCACCATCGGGAGCAGCAGCGGCCAGTCGTCGCCTTCTCCTTTCAGGAACTTGTCGAACGTGAGCGCGATAATGCCATCCTCGGATCTGCCGTCGAAGAGGGGTTGGTTCGGCACCTGTTCGAGGATCACGCCGAGGGTACCCGTGCTCGCCGCGATCTGCGCGATGATGCGGCCTTCGCCGGAATTGAATCGCGCCTTGTCGTTGTCGTTGTCGCCGCCCGTGATGAACAGGATGGCCTTTGACGGGTCCTTGATCTCGGCGGGTTTCAAGATGGTCAGCCAATGTTGCCACACGATCCCCTGCCACGTCTGCGACGTCATCCGAACCGTATACGCCGTGCACTGGCCCGCTTCGACACTGCCCGTGAGTTCAAACGCATACGAATCGTCGGGCTTGCCGACGTACTCCTGCAAAGTGGCCGAAGCCGAATGTTGGAATAGACTCATCATGATGAAAGAGAAGATGCTCAAGCGCCGCATGAAAGTGGGTCTCCCTGGACATGCGCGCAACACCGCCGCGCTCCTGTTTTCAATGGGGAGTACTTTAACAGAGCGCCGAGCGCGATTGAAATGTGGGAGAAATCTGACAGGGGTCTGCGCGGGCGCATCGTAAGTCTTGTTTCACTTCGAAGGTGGTTATGCACCATGAAGAGCACAGGCGAGGGCGCCTATGCCACACGTCCATCTCAATTCCATTGCGTGCCTGAGACCCTCAAGTACTTCGGCGAACCCAAAACCAGAAGACAGGAAGAACGGACTCCGGCATGGCAAGCGTGTGTGGGACAGGCGCCCTCGCCTGTCATCCCATTGGGCCTTCGGCAGACTACTCTTGATCGCCTCCGGTTTCCCCAGGCGTCTCCAATAGCGCGCGGGCCGCCTCTGCCTGCGATTGCGGCACGGCGACTTTCACCGCCCCGGCGCCGCCGGGTGAGGCATAGAACGGCGCCCACGTCCCCAATGCCTCGTCCGACATGTAGGGTGTGAAGCCGTGTCCTTCGAGCACGGACCGCGCGAAGTCGGCGTCGCCAATCGCGCCCGCGAACACGATGACCAGTTCTTCTTCCTGCTCCATGGCTGCCCTCCGGCACGCAGGTGCTACTGTCCCGATTGTGCGGCCAGTGCAAATGCGTCGTTGTATTGGATCGATTCGGGTGCTTGCTTCATGTTTGGCGCGGCACTGCGCGCGGCCTCGGAAACCGTGTAGGGGATGCCGTCCTTCACCCAGAAGGCGGTGTCATTTGCGCCAAGGACGGCCGTTCCGCCCTGGAACTCGCCCACGTCGAAGGCGACGGATCCCCCGGGCGATTCTGGTAGGTAAGGTGCTACGACTTTCGCGTCATCGAGGAGGGCACGCTCGCTTGGCAACCAGATGTAGCCGCAGCCCATCATCACGGTGGCCCCAACGCACACAAGAATCATGGACCGGAATGCATGTCGCATATCAAATTCCCCCGGGGCGGTCCCAGCGCTCATGTGCAAAGTCCTCAGGCTGTCTGGCGTCGTAATGCCACATTCTCCACTGAGGTCGCACGCTTGAACCCTGTTGTTGCAGGTGTATTCTACCACGACTATTCGTAGCGGGCGGGGAGTAAGGCGCATCGTAGCACCGTGCCTTTACTCCAGCCGCAACCAACCCATCTTCCCAGGATCATCCGCGCCGTAGCCGAGACGCGGCTGGACGAGTTGCTCCGGCGCCGGCGCCCAACTCTGCACAGTCTGTTTGCCGTCGGCCTTGGAGAGTGACGTGATCTCGATATTGATCCGCATGGGGCGAGCTGAAGCGGCTTCGCCCTGGAACGCGTCAAGCGGAATGCGAAGCCGGAATGCCTGACGACCCTCTGCGTTGGGAGTTGCGATCTCCCAGGGGGAGTCAGCCACAAGCCAACCCAGTTGGGTGGTGTGCTTCCCGTGAACATCCGAACGGAAAGTCCGCCGCGGGTACACGTGGGTGGGTTCGATCGCCACGGAGATCGATACCGGACGCCACTGCTCTGAGGGCGCGCACTCCATGTTGAGATAGAGGAACTCGCCGTCGTGTGCGGTTTGCCACGACCACTCTACGGCCCCTGACGGCCCCGCTACAAGAGGAGGGGACTTCCACGCCGCGTCGCTCTGCCACGTAGACGCGAAGTCCGTGGCAACACGCACGCACTGCTGACTCAGGAGACCCTCCGCCAAGCCCGACTGTTCGGGAAACACTGCTCTGCCCGCCGCGATTGCCTCGGCGGCTTCGGCAAACTCCGTGGATAGCACTTCCTGCAGCCGCTCTACACGCCACCGGAGTTCCGCGGGCGAATACGTGTAGCCTTCAGCTTCGGCCTGGAACCCGAGAAACGGGTTCCGCTCACACAGGGCGGCCATCTTCGTGGAATTCTCAATCTCCTCTTCGACAATGCTCCGCAACTGATTGAGAATCTCTGCCTTTTGTTCCACTGCATCGTAGAGAAGACGCTCGCGTAGATCGTAAAAGCGAAGGTTGTTGTATCCCGTACGAAACTGGATGTTCAGCGCCTGGGCCGTGGTGAGGTCGATCTGGCGCGCGGGATCGCTTGCGGTCAGCGGCTCAAGGACGAGCAGTTCGTTCAACCCTTCCTGCCACTTATCCGACATGCGCTTGCACAACTCCAGCATCTCTTCGTACGTGTGGCTTCCCGACAAACACTCGCCGATACGATCGCCGCTGGGCGGGAACTCCAGCTTCCACACGGGCGACAGGTTTTTGTGGACAGGTTTCAAATGCAGAGGCCAGACGACGCCGTCGTGCATGGGGCCATAGTACTGAAAGGCGTTCGTCAGGGGATAGTTGTCGTACGCTTTCGCGAATAGGCGCCATGCGCGTACGACCTGCTCCGCATGTTGGGGTCCCCAGTCGCGCCGTGCGAGCCGTAGGAGGAACTCATCTTCGCCGAGATCCTCGGACGCGAACGGCAGCACGCTCGCGGCCGCTCGGTTCATGACCGACGGCAGGCTTCCGATATACCAGCACTGCATGACCGACGTAACGCCCAACCGGCGCATCTCGCGGTACTTCGCATAGAGGTTGCCGGGTACAGGCACGTAAGGCACTGTCGAGACTTCAAACGAGTTGCAGACCTGGAGCTTCGCGCCCATCTTCGCGCCGCCCTCGGCCGCGCCCGCGGCGATGTTCCTGAACACGTCGCTTGGCCCCACGTAGGACAACCAGTAATCGCCCGCGTGGCGCATCTTGCCGAGTTGCTCCTTCGTACCGTCGGATTCGAAGTTGTACTGGCAGATCACGCCGGGTGGCGTGAGCCGCGCGATGTCCCGGAGCGGGTTCGTACTCTGGCGCACGCCCGTGCCATTCCCTGGCACGTAGAGCCAGGAGATCAGCTTTGCATCCGGATTCGCCTCGTGCATGCCGCGTTCCATGGCGGAAAGAGAGGCCCGCAGAATCTCGCCCAATTCCTTCTGCGAACAGGTGGGACACGCCACGCGCCAGTTCTCATCGACCCCGCTGAGGCAAGTCGTCCAACGCTCGCCGAAACTGATGTTGATGAGCCCGCCAAGATTCGGGACCTGCGTGAAGATGTCGTTTACCGCTTCATACAAATAAGTCTGCGCGGCATCCGAGAAGGGACAAAACAAGAACGCATCGCCTCGGAACGGTTTGCTTCCCAGTTCGGGATGGTCCTTGAGCAGAGGATTGTCGGGGGACATCACGCGTGGCTCGATGCAGAATACGAATACCTTGATTCCATACCGCCGGCACTTGGCGACGGTCCTGCGCAACTTGTCCAGACGGCGTTCTCGTTCCGGATCGACCACGTCTGTCAGGGACGTCTTGCAGATATCCTTGAACTCGATCGTGAGCCAGAGACCATTCACCCCGTCATGCGCGAGACGGTTGAGGTACTCGTCGGGGTAGTAGTCCACGTCATCCAACAGCTCGTCCTTGTTCTTTGGGGGACGCTTGATCGGGCCGAAGAAGCACCGTGAAATGCGCGTGTCAATGAATGGAGAGCGCTGCGTTTCGCCGATGGAAAGAAAAGGCCCTTCGGCACTCATGAGTTCGTCTTCCAGGAAGTAGATACCGCGCCGGATGCCTTCCGTGTCCCCGGACTGGATACGGCATTCACTTTCCGAGACAACGAGCCGGAAGGTCTCGGGCTGTTGCGTCGGGATTTGCTCGACAATGATGCGGTAGGGCCCGTTGGCTGGGATGCCTGCGTTTCCGAAGAAGGCGCGCAGATCCAGAAACGCAGTTTCCAACAGCCCCTCCGGATCAGGGAACTGACTCTCAACACGAACACCCTCGCGCAAGCTGACCTCGCCCGCCTTCGCCTCATCGCGATCCCAGTGCGGGCTCAAGATCAAAGGCGCGGCCAAGGCATCGACGAAGGCCCACTCACTCGGCGGTGGACTGGGTGGAGGTTCCTGCGCGAAGACGACTGCGGCCACACAACATGCGGTCGTGAGCGCAGTGAACCGAAGCGAGCACCACCCAAATTTAGGCATCCAAACCCCTCGTAGCACATGCGTTCAACGCGATGCGGCCACAGCACAGCCATTCCCGAGAATGCGGGAGTCCATTTTGATCCGCGCGTCTCGGGCATCCGGTTTGTACCAACGAAGACACAGGCGAGGGCGCCTGTGCCACACGTCTTTCATCTAACATGAGTCCTTCTGGAACCCTTTGGGTCTTCAGAGCAAACACGGAAATGAAGAAAGGAAGAACATCTCAATGCATGGTCCGCGCGTGTGGCATAGACGCCCTCGCCTGTGTCTTGCGTGCCAAATCCGCGCGAAGGTGCACCATACGCCTTGCACGCTGCATTAGGGCTTCTTCACAAACTCCTTGTAGCTGTCCACGAACTTGGTCTTGATCTTGTTGCGGGCCGCTCTGAGCGCGCGCACTTCACGTTCCTCGGTGATGGGGCCGAACTCCAGTGTGTAGCTGCGGCTTTCGCCCGGCTTCAACGTATGCAGGAGGCCGAGCTTGTCATCGATGCTCTTCCCTTCGACGCCGCAATTGCACGGTTCGAACCCAACGACGTAGTCCTGCTCGCCCATCTGTTTCCACTCGACAAAGCGCGGCAGCTCCCTCTTGTTGTACTTGATGTACACGCCGAAGCCCTCCCCGCGCGCGAAGCCGTCGTTCACGATCGCGACCGTCACAGCGCCGTTCCGCTCCGCCGCCATGTCGTGGTAGTAGCACTTCTCCGCGTACTGGTGAATCGGCGGATCGCACTTCCACCAATCCTTCTTGCCGTCCTCCGCCACCGCGTCGCGTGGTGCGATCAGCCGCGTCGGCGTGATGAGTTCGGATCCCTCATCCACGGTGGGCCACCCGAGGTTGCAGTGGTAGAGCAACTGAAACTTGGTCTTTTTGAACCCCTCATTCGTCACCACATCGTGAAGCGTGAAACTGCGCGAACCGAGCTTGGTCGATATCGTGCGCCGCAGCGTGAGATTCTCGCCGAACACCGACGTCTCGCGCATCGTGCCGGACACACTCATGACGTAATCGTTGCCCTGCCACTCCTGACAGACCTGAATGTTCTTCGCAGGTGTGTTACCAATGCGCCCGTGCAGCCCGTTACCGCGCAGGGCACTGTCCTCGCCTGGCGCGCCGACATTCATGAGCCCGCACGTCGTCACCAGCCCGCCGAAGTAGCTGCGCAACCAGCGGATGCCTTCTGCCTCATAGTAAGCAGGCGCCACGTCGCCCGTGGTCGAGCGCCATCCCATGACCTTCCCGCAGAACGAGGCCGAAGAGATGTCCAGGCAGCGATCGAGCAGCACCGTGAGTTCCAAGCCGCTCCCCGTGTGAATGAGTGCGGCACGCGTCGGCCGCTCATTGCCGTCCGCCAGCTCGACGGTCCGGATGCCCGCGATCTGATCCATGTTGCCCACGCGACGCCGCAGTTCGCGCACCGCCCATTTCTTTCCATAGAGTTCCATGTTTGTTTCCCCTCAGCGGCCCGTGAGGCCGCGTTACCCCTGATTCAATTCTCGTACGGTAAGCCCCACACCCAAGACGTGTCAAAAAGACTTTGCAGGCAACGGCCCTGCGGTACGTCATTCCCCCTCGGCTTCCCGGCGGATCTTCTCGAACAACGCTCGCACATCCGGCGGCATGTCATCGACGGATGTGTAGGTGTGCTCCTGACCGTTCGGATCCCGATACGTGAACGAGCCTCTCGTGAATGTCTTCGTCACCGGGACGCCGGGCTGGTTCTTCGCCTGCGCCAGCAGCGCGTCGACGTGGCCGCGAAGGTCCGGCGGTATCTCATCCATCGCATAAGTGCGAGTCGTATGTGTCACCACGGGCTGGTTCCGCACGACCATTTCGCCGCGCCTTCCAAACAGCGTCGGCCGCACGCTCTGATAATCAATGATGATGGGCGCGGGGATTTGCAGTCCAGTCATGCGCGATAACCCTTGCGCGAATGCGTTCACGCGTTCCGGCAATCCCTGACCCTCGATTGGAGTCAGTCTTTGGTGGTCCGGGTGGAACTCGAAGTACGTTTGAGTCAAGGGGCTGTCCACGCTGACAACCCACCGGTACCCCAGCCTCCTCGTGCCGTGTTTCCCGTGCGCAACCTTCTCGCCGGCTGTGATCGTCATCGCGCCCAGGCCGGTGAGCGGACATGCGCGTGTGAGCACGAGAAAGCGGCGCCGTGTCACCGCGAGATTCCCCCGGCCATCGCTCGCCACGGTGATTTGCTCGATGAGCGCCATGAGGGGAGGCAGAATCGCGGCGGCGGCCAAGAGGATTGACAAGACCAGCGTGCCAAGCCGCACCACCTGCGCCACACGCCCCGGACTCGTCCAGAAACTCCCGTATGCTTCTTCGTACTGCGCCTCGGCCGCAGCCTGCCACTGCTCCAATTCCGCGTCGTACGCGATGCGCTGCTCTTCCGTCATGCTGTCCCGCGCCGCTTGACGCAGTTCTTCCGCCTGGCGGCCGAGTTCCTGCCGGCGTGCCTGGAACTCCGGATCGTTTCTCGCATAGCCCAGGTCCAACACGTTTGGCGCCTGCCGTCCCAGGTACTGCACCAGGACGAGCAACGCACCTGCGAACAGGGTGTATCCGAAACGGCGCAACAGCGTGCGCATGCTGGGCCGGTACACCAACGCGGATTCCTCGGCCCGATAGAGATTCCAGTCATGGAATTCATAGCGATGACGACCGCCCATACGCATTTTGCGACCCCCACACGTTTCGCCAGATTCTGGCGTGGCCCGCGGAAAACGCCGCACCTCTACGAGATGATACGCCCAAGCAGGTCGATTCGTACAGATCGAGCCTTGTCTCCTGCTGTCTTATTGGCGAGAGCCCAAACTACTCATGTCCTGGATTTGGAACTCATGCCGCAACCCCGGCGTTGCCCCAAAGCCGTCATTCCCGCGCAGGCGGGAATCTATTCGCAGATGCGCCACGCGTGCCGCGTGACATGCATTCGCACTTGGCACGCATCAATCTTCAGCAGGGACGACCGAACGACGCAGCGCGAATTGAGTAGGGCGGAGTCTGTTCCCTCTTGAGTAGGGCGGGATTTGTTCCCGCCTTCTTTACGCGCCCGGGATCGCCGCCGGGTTGCTCAACAGCCCGCGAGGATGCCCGCGTTCCCGGTGGGCACCACGCTTTCGCGTGTCTAGAGCTAGTCCCATTCCAATTCTCGATTGAGAAAGCAAGAGGGCGGGGACAGATCAAGAGGGCGGGAACAAATCCCGCCCTACTAACCCCGTTCGTTCTGTAATCCGTGTATCGCCGAGACATTGAGCGATGGACGCGGCGAAAGCGCGCGCGGCCGGTGAACCGGAATTGGCGCGGTTGCCCTGAGCGACCTTTGCCCAAGGACCGTTGCTCTGTTACGATGCGGCGCATGGCCATCTCCCCCGAAGATATGGAGCCCGCTCTTTCCGAGGCGATTCTGCGTCTGCAAGACGCCTGCGACCTTGCCGAGGCGCACGCGGCATTGCGGGCCTGCCGTGCCTTGTGTGAACTGGCTCGTATACCACTCTACGAGGAGTATGATCCTCACGGACTTCTGGCCGGCCTCTCCCGCGAAGTTCCGCAAGAGCGTTGCACGTGGGGCCTCGGGCGCGTCGGCAAGTGCACGGGCGACACCATCCAAATACAGGAAGCGCTGCGAACGTTTATCGAAGGCGCGGTATTGGAATCCGATGCGGCGCTCAACGCGACGCTTGTCGAAGAGGTGGAGGTCCCCATCATCCGCTTCGAGTTCGACGGCCCTGGCCGTTTTCCCCAGCAGTTCGCGCTCAAGGAACGTGTCCCCCTGAGTATGGAGGACGTCGAAATCCGCTGGACGGCTGCCACCCGCGGCGGCCGCATCGACAAGACCGCACATGGAGCAGACTTGCGCCTGAAGGGCGTCCGTGTCGTGCCGGAGACGCCCCAGGGATTTGTTCCTTTCTTGGATCCCATACGCGAAGCGGAGCGGTATCTGCGCCTTGCCGCTGGTGGCGCGTCAAAGGATGTGTGCGCCAGTGTTGACGCGGCACGAAGATCCATCCTGCAGGTTCTCGCGGAACTCGACGGCAACGGAAGGGGCCTCGCGCCGACCAATGTGGCGGCAGTCTGGTCGGACGTTCTCGATGCGCTGCGCCCAGCGCTCCAGGAGAAAGCCATTGCCTTGGAGTCCCATATAGATCGCCTGCCTCCTCCTATCGTGGCCCACCGGCCCCGTCTTCAAGCGGCCGTGTCGAATATTCTGCGCCATGCTGCGACCGCGCTTCCAAACGGTGGCACGGTCTCGTGCATGCTAGACTACGGCGCGGCGGCCCGCGCCGCGGAGCTGCTGTTCAGCCTGGAGGGCTCGCGTTACGTGCCGGGGCCAGGCCATTTCTTCGCCTCAGCGCGGCGCTCCTTCGTCGAGATCCACGGTGGCGCCTTCGACGCTTCCCATGACGCGGCGAGCGCGACAATCTCCGCCACGCTCCCCGACCCGGTGGGACGCCGTTTGGACGAATGGATACCAGGTTGGGAAATGCTCTCGGACCGCTCCTGTCAGATGCTGCGCTTGCTCAAGAGTGGGGGACCCACCCCGCCGGAAGACTTCCTGCTCGGAGGGATTCTGGAAGAGGAACTCGAGCGACTGCTCCTGCCGCGGCTCTCCGTCGCGCCCGCGACAACAATGGCGCATGATCTGGCGCCCCAGGCGTCCGCACCATCTGGATCATCGCCAGAGCGCTTCAGTAAAGCGCTCGGTCAGCTCCGCAAGGGCAAGCCCAAGAAAGAAATCTGCAAAGCCCCATACGCCGCGGAGATCTTCTGGGCCTTTCGTTTTGACGCCCGCCACCGTGGCGCCGTCGGCCTCGGCGCTCTCGATGAAGCCGCCGTGAAGGAACTCTGCGCTCTTCTTTGGGCATCTCCACCGGATGTGCCCGCCATCCTGAGAGTCCTCTCTCACGTGCAACGCGACTCGGCCCACGACGCAAACGGGTAGTCGCCACACGCACTTCCGGGTATAATGGGGGTGGTCTTCGTCTGCAACATTCTTGTCACGCGTTCGTCGCAAGGTGCGCGCCCACGTCAGGGGTGCTGTGCGTCCTGCATACGAACCACATTGTCTACTGGGATGTGGAGGAGTTTCATGAAACGCAGTGGTCAACTTTCCGCAATTTGTCTGTCCGCCTTCATCATGTGCCTTGTCCCCCTCGCGAACGCCCAGACCCTCACCGTGGAGACGGTGGCCTCCGGGCTGATACAGCCCACCTTTCTGGGGTCGGGGCCCGGCGACCCGGATCGCCTCTATGTCCTGGAGCGAACAACCGGGAAGGTCAAGCTCATCAAGAACGGAGTCGTTGCACCAAAACCGTTCCTGAATCTCGGGAGCAAGATCAGCAGTGATGTATCCGAGAGGGGCCTCCTGGGTTTTGCCATCCATCCCGGCTACCCCGCGAAAAGACTCGTGTACGTCAACTACACGGACCTCAATGGCGACAGCGTTATTGAGCGCTACCGGATTCGGAAGAGCCGCGACCGGGCGAACCGAAACTCGGCCAAGCCCATCCTCAAGATCGAGCAGCCCACCGAAATCCACCACGGGGGGATGCTGGCCTTCGGGCCACTGGACAAGTGCCTCTATATCAGCTCGGGGGACGGAGGCCCCTCGAACGACCCCAATCAACGCGCGCAGGACCTTGGCGTCCCGTTGGGGAAAATACTGCGCATTGACGTCGATACGGGCAAAACCCGCCCCTACAAGGTTCCGCCGGGAAATCCCTTCGTCGGCACACCCGGTGTGCGTGGCGAGATCTGGGCGTACGGCTTGCGAAACCCATGGCGCTTCAGCTTCGACCGGCTGACCGGTGACATGTACATTGGCGATGTGGGCCAGGGGGCTCGTGAGGAAATCGACTTCCAGCCCGCGTCCAGTACCGGCGGCGAGAACTACGGATGGCGCGACGCCGAGGGCTTCGCATGCCGCGGCGGCTCCGGAACGTGCGGCACCAACCCCGGTTTTACTCCCCCTATCCATGACTATGATCGGACTGTGGGGCAGTGTGTGACGGGTGGTTATGTCTATCGCGGAAGTGCCATCCCCAGTCTCCAGGGGACCTATTTCTTCGCCGATTTCGTTAAGGGCAAAGTGTGGTCGTTCCGGTACACGGGCGGAACAATCACCGAGTTTGCCGAGCGGACGAGCGAACTCGAGCCCCCTGGGGATGCCACGCTCGGCATGATCTCCAGTATGGGAGAAGACGCCAACGGTGAACTCTACATCGTCAATTACGCAGGATTCGTTTTTCGCATTATAGAGGCGCCCTGAGTGTCCGAACGGCCGGGACGGATCTGTACTAAACCTGTCCTGCACGCCCCGCGTTGCAGCGGATTGTTCGATAGATTAGAATAGGCGCGAATGTCGCTGGGGCGCCGCCCCGCGGATTCTGCTTGGCGAGACCGCCATCCAGTTTCCCCGGTGAGGTGCACTGCGCGCTGCAAGGCCACTCGTGAGTACCGTGCCGGCGTCGCCAGATGTCCATATGCGCCCCGTAGGAGTCTCCGTATCCGGTTGACATGACAACAGATAGAGTCAGGCCATCCCGCGGGCCCAAAGGCGGGACCCTCGCCGAGGACGAAGTGGCCAGCCCACACGGCACGCCATCCGTCGCAACCGATCTGTGGCGCGAAGCGGACAAGTGGACGAGGGCTATCGTCGAATCCGCGGTTGATGGGATTATCACCATCGACGAGTCCGGAACGATTGAGTATATCAACCCCGCCGCGGAACGCATGTTCGGATACGCGCCGCACGAGATTCTGGGCCGCAATGTCAGCGTGCTCATGAAATCCGAAGATAGCGCGAAGCACGACAATCACCTTGCGCGCTATCGGGCCACCGGAAAGCGGAGTATCATTGGCTCCATTCGCGAACTCGAAGGACGCCACAAGAGCGGCCGCATCTTCCCCTTTGAGCTTTCCGTCAGTGAGGTGCTCGTGGGGGAGCGCCGCCTCTTTACCGGGATCCTTCACGACATCACGTCCCGCCGCCTCGCCCAGGAGGAAAAGGACCAACTGCTCCGCAACCTCCATAAGCGCAACATCGAAATCACCAGTCTGTACCGCGTGGGCGAAATCGTGCGATCCGGCCACGACCTCAGCGAGACGTGTGACGATATCGCGAAGGCCATGTGGACCGCGTTCCAGGAACCGGAACGCATCCGGGCGCGCGTGAGTTTTGACGGGGGCGAGCACGTCTGTGGGCCCGACTCCCCTTCCGAGAACCGCATTGTTGCGGACATCGTGGTCGCCGGACGCAAACGCGGCGAAGTGGAAGTCTCTCACGTCGGCGCACCCATTGCCGCGGACAGTCCCTTCCTGACCGGAGAGCGCGACCTCATCGACGGCATCGCGGCGGTCCTTGGCGAAACGGTGGAGCGGCGCGACGCCCAAAGCAAAGTCATCCAGGCGTCCAAGCTGGCGTCCATCGGCGAATTGGCCGCGGGCGTGGGACACGAGATTAATAACCCGCTCAACGCCATTATCAACTGCGCCGACATCCTCATGCAGGGGCTGGCTGATGGATCGAAGGAGCGGCAATTCGCGGAGTTGGTACGCTCCGAAGCGGAGCGAATCGCGCGCATCGTGCGCAATCTCCTGACTTTCTCGCGTCAGGATCGCGAGGCGCATAGCCCCGCGCGTCTCAGCGATATCGTGGAGACGGTCCTCTCGCTGAGCCGCAAGAAGATCGCCAAGTCCAAGGTGGATCTGCACGTGGACGTCCCCGAGGATCTGCCGAAACTCAAGTGCCGCAGCGAACAGCTCCAGCAGGTGCTGATGAATCTCATCATCAACGCCCTGCACTCCCTTGACGAACGCTACCCCGACGGACACCCGGACAAGTTCCTCTCCATTTCCGCCAGGCCCTACGCGCTGGATGGGCGCGACGTCCTGCGTTTGACCGTCGAAGATCACGGCTGCGGGATCGCTCCCGTTCATATTCAACGCTTGTTCGATCCGTTCTTCACGACCAAAGGCCGGGACGTGGGGACGGGCCTTGGGCTCTCGGTTTCTGACGGTATCGTTAAGGATCATGGGGGACAAATCGCTGTCGAGAGCGAGTACGGCCAGTACGCGCGGTTCCACGTGGATCTTCCGCTCGACAATGGCTGGACGGCTCCGTTGGCGCGTGAACGGTAGGGGGGGATAACGGTTGTCACGCATTCTGGTGGTTGAAGATGAGGCTGTCCTGCAGCTCACCTTCAGCGAGTTTCTGAAACAACAAGGGTACGACGTCGTCTGCGCCGCGGACTATCAGCAGGCGCTGACGTACCTCGACGCCTACGACTTCGATCTGATTATCACCGACATCATCCTCGCCGGAAAGACGGGCGTTGACCTCTTGCGCACCATCCGGGAACGCGACCTTGCTTGTCCTGTCGTGATGATCACCGGCGAACCTAATGTGGAAACCGCCTCTGAAGCGGTCCGCCTGGGGGCCTTCGATTACCTTGCGAAGCCCGTGACGCGCGACGCCCTTCAGCGCGTGGCCCGTCTCGCCCTCGATCAGAAACGCATCGCTGATGAACGCGACCATTACGCCAAGCAGATGGATATTTACCGGAGCGATTTGCAGGCTATTTTCAACAGCGTCAACGAGGGCATCATCACGGTTGACGCAGACATGTGCGTGCGGCAGGTGAACACGGCAGCCGCCCGCATTCTCGGCTTGGCCACCTGTGCCCTCAGCCGAAAGCCCTTCTCGTCGATTCGCAAGGACTTCGAGCGCGCGCAGGACGCTCTCGAGGAGACCCTGCGCACGCGCGAGCCGGTCGTCGACCGCCGCATCCAACTGCAGAACGGAGACGACGAAAAGGTCCTGGTCATCAACACCATGCCGCTCATCAGCGAGCGAGGCTCCTTCGTCGGGGCCGTGCTCATGATCCGCGATATGACCCGGCTGACCCGCCTCGAGCGCCAGCTCGAAGACAGTCAGCAGTACCGGAACATCATCGGCAAGAGCGGCAAGATGCAGGAGATCTTCCAACTCATCCGCGAGCTGGCCGGCACGGATTCTACGGTGCTCATCTGCGGAGAAAGCGGCACCGGCAAGGAACTCGTCGCCGCCGCGTTGCACCATGCCAGCGCGCGCGGAAAAGGCCCTTTCCTCCGCGTGAACTGCGCGGCCCTTTCAGACGACATCCTCGAAAGCGAACTCTTCGGGCATGTCAAAGGGGCGTTTACCGGCGCTGTCCGCGACCGGATCGGGCGTTTTGAAGCCGCCAATGGTGGCACAATTCTACTCGATGAGATCGGGGATATCTCGCCCCGCCTTCAGTTGCGCCTGCTCCGCGTCTTGCAGGAGCGCGAGTTTGAACGCGTCGGTTCCTCGTCGCCTATCCGCACCGACGTACGCGTCATCGCCTCCAGCAACCAGGACCTCGAACAGAAGATCCGCGCCGGAGAGTTTCGCCAGGACCTCTATTACCGGCTGAATGTCGTGCGCATCCATCTTCCGCCTCTCCGGGAGCGCCGCCAGGATATTCCGTTGCTGGTCGACCACTTCTGCCGCCGTTTCAACAGCACCATCCGGAGGGAGGTCACGGGGGTGTCCGCCGACGCCATGGAACTCATCATGAACTACCCGTGGCCAGGCAACGTCCGTGAGCTGGAAAACTGCATCGAGCGTGCGTTTATCGTCTGCCACGATACCTTCATCCTACCCCGGCATCTACCCCCGGAGATCCTGGCCCAGCGTCCATCCAGCATGACCCCCGCACTTGCCAACCAGATGGGCGGGACTGATGGCGACGGCCAGAATGAGCGTCAGCAGATCGAGCAGGTTCTCCACCAGACCGACTGGAACGTCGCCAAGGCCGCCAGACGGCTCGGGATTGCCCGCAATACCCTGTATCAACGCCTGAGAACCCTAAATATAGCCCGCCCTTCGGATTAGCTTGCTCGGATTCGCGTTACAGTATTGCTCAGCGCACTAGTGTCTTTGCCATGTCCCCCGCATTTTCCAAGCTACAGCCATTCGACTTCGGTAACACAAGCATGTATAATGATTTGTGGAGAGTATGGCCAAACGGATGGGACCGGCATGTTTTGTGCTCTACCTATCCGTCAGTCAATGGGTACCTGTGTTTTGTCGCGGAACAGTGTGCGTTTGCACGGGTTCGCGGATGGAGCTTTGAATGGGATTCTTGGATGATGTCTGTGCCCGCGCGAAGACGATGCCGGGGAATTTGATCCTTCCGGAAGCAGAAGACGAGAGGACCCTGCGGGCTGCCGTGGCCATCGAGGAGCGGGGCATCGCGAAGGTGACCTTGATCGGTGATCCGGACGCAGTTGCCGCGAAGGCCAAAGCTGCCGGTGTCCCCTTGGCTTGCAAGGTCGTGGACCCCGCCAAGGCCCCTCACCTCGACCAGTTTGCGTCGCGGTACTTCGAACTCCGCAAAGCGAAAGGGGTCAGCGAAGACGAGGCCCGGAAGACCATGCAGTCGCCGATTCCCCACGGAATCATGATGTTGGACCGGGGCATGGGCGATGGTCTTGTCGCGGGCGCCTGCCACTCCACGGCCGACACCTTGCGGCCCGCGTTGCAGATATTGAAGACCGCACCGGGCGTTTCCTTCGTGTCCAGCGTCTTCTTCATGAGTCTCGGGGAGACCACGTACCTGTTCGCGGACTCCGGACTCGTCGAAGACCCCAACGCGGAACAGTTGGCTGAAATCGCGCTGTGCACAGCGCAGACCGCCCTTGAGTTTGGGATTCCGCCGCTGGTGGCGATGCTGTCTTACTCCACGAAGGGCTCGGCGAAGAGCCATCTCACAGAGAAGGTCATCACGGCGACCCGCATCGCCTTGGAGCGCCTTGAAGAGCGTTTCGGTCCAGAGAGTCCCGTCCGCATCGATGGCGAACTCCAGGGGGACGCGGCCCTTGTCGAAGGCGTGGCTGTCCGCAAGGCCCCTGGCAGTCCGGTCGCGGGCAAGGCGCGCGTCCTCATCTTCCCGAATCTCGATTCCGGCAACATCGCCTACAAACTTGTCGAACGCCTCGGCGGTGCCGGCGCCTACGGTCCCATCGTTCAGGGATGCCGCCTGCCCGTCAATGACCTTTCCCGCGGTTGCTCATGGGAGGACATCGTTGGGGTCGCCGCGGTCACCGTAGTTCAGGGTCAGACCCGCCGTGCGTCGAAAAACGTTTCCAGTGTTGCTTCAGAAGCAAAGTAAAGGCACGCCATGAAAGTCTTGGTTCTCAACAGCGGTTCTTCCTCGGTCAAGTTCAAAGTCTACGAGGTCGGCGAGGAAGAACGGCCTCTTGCCAAAGGCTCGATCGAGCGCATTGGCCTGAGCGAGTCGGACCTCAAGTGCGATTGTTGCCTTGTCCACGACGCGACGTGCGCGGCCCGCCTGTTCGGAGAGCCCGGCAAGCTCGATGTCCCGGATCACGATACCGCGATCAACATGATCTGCCAGCTTCTCCAGAGCGATCGCTGCGGCATCATGACGGACATTTCGGAAATCGCGGGTATTGGCCATCGGGTCGTACACGGCGGTGAAGAGTTCTCCAATTCCGTACGCATCGACAGCGCCGTCCTCAAAGGCATCGAACGGTGTGCACGGCTCGCCCCGTTGCACAACCCCCCGGCCTTGGCCGGCATTCGGGCCTGTCAGCGCGTGTTTGGACCCAACGTGCCGCAGGTTGCCGTGTTTGATACCGCGTTCCACCGGACCATTCCCGAAAAGGCGTTTCGCTACGGAATCCCCTCTGAACTCTACACCGACCACGGCATTCGCAAGTACGGATTTCACGGGACATCGCATCGCTACGTCTCCCGCGAGGCCGCCAAGTTGCTCAAGCGGCCCATCGAAGAAACGAAGATCATCACCTGCCACCTGGGCAACGGCAGCAGCATTACCGCCGTGCTCGGAGGCAAATCCATCGATACGACCATGGGCCTCACGCCGCTGGCGGGAGTCATCATGGGCACGCGTCCCGGCGACTTGGACCCGTACATCCCCCTGTTCATGATCAAGGAACTGGGCATGTCCGTGGACGAGGTCGACACAATCCTCAACAAGCGCAGCGGGTTTGAAGGCATCTGTCACCACCACGACGTGCGCGAGATCGAGGCGCTCATGCAGCAAGGGAATCATGAGTGCGCCTTGGCGCTCGACATGTTCGCGTACCGCGCCTCGCGCTTCATCGGCGGGTCCGCCATGGCGCTCAACGGCTGCGACGCCGTTGTGTTCACCGGCGGCATCGGGCAGCACGACGCCTACATGCGTGAACGCATCATGCAGAATGCCGGTCACCTCGGCGTCAAGATCGATTCCGAACGCAATCGCCGTCACGAGAAGATCATCACCACGGACGACTCTAAAGTCGCCGTCATGGTCATCCCCACCGACGAGGAACTGATCATCGCCCGCGACACCGCATGGGAAGTCCGCCGCGCGCAGAAAGAGAACGAGGCGGTGCTCACGCCGTAATACCGTCGCAAACGGATTCATGGTGTGTGGGACCGGCGCCCCCGCCGGTCATCTTCCCTTGGCCGATTGCACTTGGGTACCACCCCGCCGCTGGTATAAGATCGCTCCATCCCCTGTGTTGATGGCGCAGGCAATGAAGGAATTCCCATGGCGATTCGCAAGCACGAGAACCCCATCACCCTGTTTCATGAATGGTTTGAAGAAGCCAAGACCTGCGGACTGCGCGAACCGACTGCGGTGTGTCTTTCCACGGCCGATGCCACGGGCATGCCATCGTCCCGCATGATCCTCTACAAGAAGGCCGACGACCGGGGCTTCGTTTTCTACACCAACCTGGGGAGTCAGAAAGTCCAGGACCTGAGGGATAATCCAAGGGCTGCCCTCTGCTTCTACTGGATGCCGTTAGGCAAGCAAGTGCGCATTGAAGGCAGTGTCGAGTCCGTTAGCGACGAAGAGGCCGACGCCTACTTCGCCAGCCGTGACCGGCAAAGCCAGATCGGCGCCTGGGCCTCCAAACAGTCCCAGCCTCTTGAAGGATACTTCGATCTCGAACGGCGCGCTGCCGAATACGCGATCAAATTTGGCATCAGCAAGGTGCCCCGGCCCAGCTTTTGGTCCGGCTACCGCATCATCCCCAACCGCATGGAATTCTGGCTGGAGAAGCCGTTCCGCCTCCACGAACGCCTCAACTACACCCGCACCGAGCAAGGCTGGACCGCGAGGTGGTTGTTTCCCTGAAGGTCGAACCAAAGTCCGGATGAGAAGAGGAACACCTTGATGCTGGGCAAGCGCGTGTGGCACAGGCGCCCTCGCCTGTGTCTTCGGCGGTTTATCTTGAAGTCGCACCTTTCTGAGGCACGCAGTAGGTCAGGCTGATGTACCTACGGCGTTTGACCTCATGTTGAGGCTACTACGCGGTTGCCGGGCCAGGCTTGCTCTGGGCATCACAGCTTGATGAAACAACGTACCACGTCGTGATGAGCAGCGAAACGGTGAAGGTGCCGTGGACGAAGACAATCGAAGCGTCCTTCTCGAGCAGAGCAGACCACGTACTCTGCCCCTCAAGTGGAAAGAGGTACTCCCACCGCAGAAAGGACCGTAAGCAGGCAGTCAGGTAGCAGGACCAGAGCGCCAGTAACAGCAATCGTGATACGGCGCTGGGTTTTCGCTGGAACCGATGCACCAAGTATCCGACTACTCCGGCAGCGGTAAACAGAACGGCCAATTGCGCCCAGAGTGGCAGGACGTATCCGAAGTTCTTGACCTCGCTCAAATCACGCGTGTAATCGAGGACCGTGTGAAAAAACGTCAGAGTCACCGCAATATGCCAGGCGGCCATCCTTGACCAAAGCCCAAGGCAGATGGCGACGCCGCCGAAGAAGGTGAACCCAAAGATCGCGCGCAGGACATCACGCACGATCAGGGCGCTCCAAGAGGGGTCCTTGGCGAAGCCTTCGGGCAAGGCGGTCTCCAGCAGTGGGAACGCGACAAAGATGGCCACGACGAAAGCCAAGGCCCCCATAAGTGGCATGACTCCTTCGGGCGGAAATTCACCTCGTTGACCGGCAATTCGCAATCGTTCGCGATTCCGATAGGCGCAGACGCCGAAGGCAGCGCCCAGCAGCAGTCCGAAGGTGAATTCCATCATCTTCCACCAGCTTGCGAAGTCCTGATTCACGGGGATGTACTTCCCAAAAGCCAACCAGAGCGCGCCACCGGAGAAGCCGATGCTCCCGCCCAAGGCGCCCCACAGCGCAAAGCGCAACGGAATGGCGACAGACTCCCGCGTTCCGCGAAGGCGCAGATAGCTGAGAAACGCGATAGCGGCGAATAGGAGTCCTGCCCAGGATTCCTCGCGGGGTTCGTCTTCCCGGTTGGAGAAGTAGATGAGCTTTGGTTCGTTGATGAGCTTGACCCCGATGTAGAAGGCAACAACGGTGATGAGAAAGGCGACGACCAGGGTCTTGCGATCGTACGTGTCGCGTGTGAGGCCCGCGCCCATGACGGCCCCGCCGAGAAGTCCCCAGATTCCGCCCTTAACAAAACAACCCAGCAGGCCCCAGTAGATGGTGTCCTTTTCAGCAAGGAAGCCGAGGGTCTGCCCGTAGGTCATCTCTCCGCCATACCCGATGCCCACCGCTCCAAAGACCGCCGCCATGGCCGCCGTTTCCGGGCGATACCCCAACAGGAGGGCTAGACTGAGCGCCACGTAGCACCCCGGTATCAGCGCGCCAAACGGCCCGCCGCCGATGTACCCGCGAAGCCCCCAGCCCAAAAGCATCGCGATTGCGGGGAAGAGGATGAAGGCCGCCGCTGAGTCGTGTTTGTTCGTGGTCATGGTTTGCCCTGCCCCGAGTGTTGGTGGGGGAGTTTATAACATATTGGGTCTTGGAGAGTGTTTCATAAGGAACTGACTGCGAAGATTATTGGAGCCTGCGCCACAAGGCGTCCAGACTCCGATGCTTTTTTGCGATCAGCTTCTGCGGAAACCGCTCTAAGCGCTGAAAGCGCCATGCAACTTTAGCCAGGGGCAGAGCGAAGCGCCGCCCCTGGATCAGATTGTTCCCCAAAACCAGAGCCCTGAATGGGCGACGCAAACACGGCAATCCCTTTTCGCTTGTGGCGCCCTTACAGGGCTGAATCATTGGGATCTTTCTTAACCAGGGGCGCCGCTTCGCTCTGGCTAGAAATGCGGCACGCTTTCAGCGTGCATGGCTGGACCCCGGCCGCTTGGATCTTATCAGGCATCTGGTAATCCGTGCAGGTCCTTCTGAAACACGCTCTGAGATATGCGGCACCCGCATCACGTTGCCGGCGCAGCGCCTTGAACTGCCGACGTTGCCAAAGCATACTACTGATCCTGTAGCGTGGAACAGTCTTTGAAGGAGCGTCTTCAAGGAGGACCATGATGCGCGTAGGTGGAGTCAGATGCTTGGTGATACTGCTGTCCACGGCGGCGCTCGCAGGGCCCGCAGCTCTCAAGCGCGAAGTGACCCGCGTGGACCAGGTTGCGGACTCCGTGTCGCAGCACATCGACGAAGACGAGTTGAGAGGCCACGTTGGGTTCCTCGCGCAGCCCGCGCTGAAGGGCCGCCGAATTCTGTCGGCTGGGTCGGACATCGCGCACCAGTACGTCGTCGAGCGTTTCACTGCCTACGGGCTTGTTCCCTGGGGTTCCGAGGAGAGCCACGAGCAGCCCTTCACGCTGGGCACGAACCTGATCGGCGTGTTGCCCGGCAGCGATTCCGTCCTGCGCGATGAGTTCGTGGTGCTGTGCGCCCATATCGACCACGTCGGTGATGGACATCTTGGCGCGTGCGACAATGCCTCTGGCGTCGCCGCCTTGCTTGAGACAGCAGAGTTCTTCAGCCAATCCAAGGAGCGTCCTGCACGCTCGATCTGCTTCGCCGTGGTTGATGCGGAGGAGCTTGGCCTCATCGGCTCGTTTGTCTTCACCCGGCGCGAGGATTACGATCCCCGCCGCATCGCCGGCGTCGTGAATGTCGATATGCTGGGCCGTTCCTTCCTCGACATCATGGACCAGTCGATCATCGTGGCGGGCGCCGAGCGATACCCTCGATTGCGCGACACGATCGACCTCGCGGCACGAGGCGAGGATTTGAAAGTCCTGCCTCTGGCAACGACATTTCTTCCCTCCGACTACATCATGTTTGTCGCCGCCGACACGCACAATCCCAATCCGCCGCCCATTCTCATGTTCACGTGCGGCTACTTCGGTGACTATCACACCCGGAAGGACACGGCTGGCAGACTCGATTACGCGACACTGGCGCGTTCCGCGCGGCTGATTGAGGAGACTGTCGGCACACTCGCCGCTGCCCCAACCGTGGAGCAGCCTGTTCAACTCGCCGGGCCGGACCGAACCGAACTGATCACGATGAAAGCCGTAGGTGATGAAACACTGCGGCGCAAAGAGGAACTCAAGTTTACCAAGGAGGAATACGCGGCCTGCGAGGAATGGCTCAACTCCGTAGAGAGCCTGATAGCCGCTTCCGATTACTCACAGGAGGACCGCCGCCAACTGCTCCACCGTCTCGACGCCTTAGGGCCGGTCCTGGATCGTCTTCTCGGAAAGACCATCATGAAGGCCTTCCCAAGGGACGCGGGGAACCCTCTCGAGCGCACGGTGGCCGCCATGGAGTTGATGGAGGTCTATGCGCCCGCACTCTACACCCTTTACGGGCGTTTCGTTGAAGACGTTCTGAAGGAAGACCCGCGTCGCCTGTATTTGCATGGCATGAAGGATATGGAGTCGTATCACATGCTCTTTGCGGCACCCGGCGACATCCGCCTGACATCCCTCGGCGGCGATCACTATCGCCTCGATACGCTGATCCCCTCCGTCTACATCATTCCGCAGGTCCGGCGCTTCGGGCGCGTCAGCCTGGGTTTCTCCATGGGCGCCTCGCCGAACCTCTGCGAAGGATCGCGCGACGAACTCATCGACCATTGTTTGCTCGAATGGTGCCGCCACGTGCCGGACGAGGCCTACGATCGGCTGGTCCGCAGTGTGAAGCTACCTCGCTTCATGTCCGACGACGGCGTGGAGTATATGTTGGCCCAGCACAATGACCCTCTAAACGTCGCAGCGTGGGACAGGGTCTGCGTCCAGATGTTGGAAACGGTTGCCGGGGAGTCGCACGGGATGAACTCCAACGACTGGCTGACCTGGAGACTTGAATCGACAGGCGCCTTGGATACGGAAGCCTGGATGCTTGGCCTTTTGGACACACGGAACGAGTACCTTTTCTCCATGGCTGCAGAGTGCCTGACTCGCGTGCCCTCCGAGGATATACGCGAGAAGCTGTGCCGGCGCATGGTGGATATTGTGGCAGATGCGTCGAGACCTGCTCGCATCCGTAAACGCGCGGCCTTCGCTGCCGCAGTTCGAGGAGACAAGGAAACGCTCATCGAACTCGCGCAGTACGTGGACGACCAGACCCCTGTGGACACGAGGCCGGAGAGGACCGAGGTCTTCCAAGAACATCCTCTGTTCCTTCACGGCAAGCGGAACTCCCCGTACTCGCGCGAAGAGATAGAGCGCTTTCCCAAGCAGATGCCGCTGGGAACGCACGTTGGCGGTTGCATTGTGATGTGCCTTCAGAAAGGCGTCGCGAGGGACCGAGACGCCGTCATCAAGGCTGTGGAGGATTCAGACAAGACGCTGCCGTCGAACGGGCCTTGGCTTCTGCCGTCGCTCGACGCTGGTCCAAGCATCCTCGAGCTGGGGGACTACTATCTCTTCTGGAGCCTGTACGGCGAAGGGTAGAAATGAGTAACCCGCAAGGGTAGGGGACCTAAGCCAGGATGGAATTGCGTGTCCCATGGCAAATGCCACAGATTGCGGAATGGGCTTGGCCATTTGGGTAGCCTGATTCACCGGACGGATCGGACCGATCGGTCGGATCCGTCCGATTCCCCTGCAACTCCGCTTGCCGCGCCCTCGGCTTGACCTCGACCGCGTTCCTGCGTAGGCTTATATTCCGTCCGGTTGGAGCGCAGTACAGGCTCGAGAAACGCCGGACTCAGGCCCATGGGCAACACAGCAAGGGAGAAGACCATGAATTCGATGAATCGCCGCGATTTTCTGGCGGTTTCCGGTATGGCCGCGGGCGCGGCAGTTTTGGGTTCCACGCTGAAGGCTCAAGCGCAGGACGCCGCCTTCCCGCCATTTCAGAAGGCGGTCATCACCGGTATGCTCCCGAAAGAGCTTTCCAATCCCGACAAATTCGCCCTGGCGAAGCGTTGCGGGTTCGACGGCCTTGAGTCTCCTCCCATTGCCGATCTGAATGAGGCCAAGACTGTCGGAGATCAGGCGCGCGACGCGGGCGTGCCCATTCACTCGATCATCTACGGAGGCTGGGAGTTTCCGCTGTCTGACCCCGACCCCGCCGTGCAGGAGAAGGGCCGGGCCGCCGTGGAGCAAGCCCTGCTCTGCGCGCAGGCCGTCGGCGCGCAGAACATCCTTCTGGTGCCTGCAAAGGTTACCGCGGAGGTGCGCTATATCGACGCTTACGAGCGCTCGCAGAAGCACATCCGCTCGCTCATTCCTGTGGCCGAGCAGGCTGGCGTCGTCATCACGATCGAGGAAGTCTGGAACGACTTCCTGATGAGTCCGCTCGAGTTTGCCAAGTACATCGACGAGTTTGAGAGCCCCTGGGTGCGAGCCTATTTCGACGTGGCCAACGTGGTGGCCTTCGGCTATCCGCAGGATTGGATTCGGACCCTCGGAAAGCGCATTATGAAGGTCCATGTGAAGGACTTTAAGCGCGACACGCGTGAGTGGCCCAACCTCATGGAAGGCAGTGTGGACTGGCCTGAGGTGCGCCGCGCGTTCGCGGAAATCGGATACCAGGGCTTCATCACCGCGGAGTTGAAGGGCGGCGATGAGGCCTACCTGAAAGACTTGTCCGAGCGTATGTCGAAGATCGCCGCGGGCGGGTAACATCGGCCCTGCCTGACGGCGCCGCAGGACAAGGATTTCGTAGCTGCAAGGAGTAGGTGTCTTGCTGAGTGGAATTCCATGTCTGTCGCGGTTGCTGTGCCTGGCCGCTTTCGGCGTGATCGTCTCTTGCGGTGCTGCGCTCGCGCAGGAATTGCCCCCCGCCGCGAATCGCCCCGTCGATTTTGACACCGAGATTCATCCGCTGCTCGCCGAACGTTGTTTCCAATGCCACGGCGGGGGACAAAGCCGTGGCGGCCTTCAAATGGACTCGCGCGAACTCCTCCTCAATGGCGGCGACTCGGGCCCTGTTGTCGTTGAGGGGAAGAGCGGCGAGAGCCGCCTCATCTCGCTCGTGGCGGGTCTTGACCCTGAACTGATCATGCCGCCCAAGGGTCCCCAACTGACTCCCGAGGAGGTGGGGATTCTCCGCGCCTGGATCGATCAGGGTCTTGTGTGGCACGAGACGAAGACTGAGGCGGCAGCATACGTGGCGTCCGTCACCCCGCGCCGTCCGGAGCTGCCTGCTGCGAAGGAAGGAGCTTCCGCCAATCCAATCGACCGGTTCCTTGACGCCTATTACGCGCTGCACTCTGTGACGCCCTCCGCATCCGTCTCCGACGCCGTCTTCCTGCGCCGCGCCTCGCTCGATGTGACCGGTCTCGTGCCGCAGCCCGCGGACCTCGATGCGTTTCTCGCGGACACCGATCCCGAGAAATACGCGAAGGCGGCGGATCGTCTTCTGGGTGATCGACTCGCCTACGCCGAGCACTGGATGACCTTCTGGAATGACGCCCTGCGCAATGATTTTCAAGGCACGGGCTACATCGACGGCGGGCGCAAGCAGATCACGCAATGGCTTTTCGATGCGCTGTACAACAACCTGCCCTACGATCAATTCGCATCGCAGCTCATCAATCCAAGCGCGGAGAGCGAAGGCTTTGTGAACGGCATCATCTGGCGCGGGGTCACCGCCGCGGCCATGGTGCCGCCGATGCAAGCGGCTCAGAGCGTCTCGCAAGTCTTCCTGGGTGTCAATCTCAAATGCGCCTCGTGTCACGACAGCTTTGTTGATCATTGGAAGCTTGCGGACTCCTACGGCATGGCGAGCGTCTTCTCCGATGGCGCGATGGAACTGGTCCGCTGCGATGTGCCCCAAGGCGAGACCGCGCAGATCAAGTTCCTTTGGCCTGAGGTCGGCCGCGTCGATCCGAAACGTTCTCTAGCGGGCCGGCGCGCGCAACTCGCGCGTTTGCTCACGAGCGAAGAGAACGGATTCTTCGCGCGTGCGATTGTCAATCGTATCTGGGCGAAGTTCATGGGACGCGGCCTCGTCGAGCCCCTCGACGTGATCGAAAACGAGCCATGGAACGCTGACCTCCTCGATTGGCTTGCGTCCGATCTTGTTGACCACGGGTACGACCTCAAGCATACGATGAAATTGATCCTGACTTCGCAGGCGTATCGCTTGCCTTCCGTGGACACGCCGCCGGATTCTCAGAATGCCTATGTGTTTCGCGGTCCGGAGGTGAAACGCATGACGGCCGAGATGTTCCTCGACACGTTGTCATCGCTGACCGGTGCCTGGCAGGAGAACCCGCAGTTCGCGGTTCCAGAGCCACCAAAGAAGAAGGACGAGCAACCTAAGCCGCCGGTGATCCGCGCGTGGCGCGTGAACTCAGACCCCTTGACCCGCGCCATGGGCCGCCCGAACCGGGAGCAGGTCGTCACGCGGCGGCAGTCGCTGGCTACGGCACTCGAAGCCGTGGAGTTGACCAACGGGCAGACCTTGTCCTCGCACTTGCAGCGCGGCGCCGAGAGTCTGCTCGCCGCGCCGCCGGCCTCGCCGGAGGATCTGGTCAGCAGCATTTACAGGCACGCCCTGCAACGCGACGTCACGGAAAGCGAGAAGGCCGCGGCTGCGCAGATGGTCGGTAGCCCTGTCACGAAAGAAGGCTTCGAGGACTTCCTATGGGCCTTGGCGATGCAGCCGGAGTTTCAGTTGATCTACTAAGCGTTCGGGCGGGCGTCAACCCGCTGGAATTAGCCCTGCAAGGCATTTTGTTTACTCATCGGGACAGAGGATCGGATCATGAGACCTAGCACCTGGAACCGCCGTGATTTCCTGAAGACCGCCGGCGCGGCGGCCTTGTCGACCTTGGCCGCGGGATACCCCCGTGAGGCCCGCGCGGAGGAGGACACCGAACGCATCATCCCCACCGCGGACACGATGATTGTGCTGTGGATGGGCGGCGGCATGGCCAGTACGGAAACCTTCGATCCCAAGCGCTACACGGCGTATGAGCCGGGGCTTGCCGCCGACGCGGTCCTCAGTACCTTCCCATCCATCGATACGGTAGTCGATAACATCAAGTTCTCCGAGGGCCTGTCGAAGATCGGGCAGGTCATGGACCGCGGCACCCTGATTCGCACGTACCAGGCCGCTGACCTCGGCTTCATCCTCCATTCACGTCACCAATACCATTGGCACACCGGTTACGAGCCGCCGCTTTCCGTGGCGGCGCCGCACCTCGGCGCGTGGATCGCCAAGACCCTCGGCCCGAACAACCCCGACGTGCCCGCCTTCATCGATATCGGCCAGCGCTTCGATCAGGGCGAGGCGGAAGAACTTAAGGCCTTCCATACCGCCGGCTTTCTCGGCAACGAATTCGGGCCCTTCTTCGTGCCCAATCCCGAAGAGGCCCAGGCGAGCGTGCAGCCGCCCGCGGGCATGACCGAATCCCGTTTCGTGAACCGCAACCAACTCTACAAGTCGCTCCTCGCGCAGAGTCCCACGGGCGAGTTCGGCAGCGAGTACCAGAAGGAGTCCATGCTGCGCTCCATGGACAGCGCGCACCGGCTCCTCACGTCGCCTGCCGCAAAAGCATTCGATCTCTCGTTGGAACCCAAGGAGATTTACGACATCTACAACACCGGCCGTTTCGGACTCGGCTGTTTGCTGGCGCGCCGCCTGTGCGAAGTGGGTGCGCGTTTCATCGAAGTTACCTCGGAGTACATCCCCTTCAAGTATTGGGACACGCACGAGGACGGCCACACGCGCACCGCCGACCTGAAAACCATGATCGACGCGCCCGTCGCGCAGTTGGTGCTGGACCTTGAAGAGCGCGGCCTCCTCGACCGCACGTTGATCGTGCTCGCGAGCGAGTTCAGCCGCGACATGCTGACCGAGGGCAAGCCGGAGAACACCGTGAAGAACCAGGTCGAAGTCCCCGCCGTCATGACCGAACTCAAGCACTATGGTATGCACCGGCACTTTACGGCCGCGGGCTCGGTGCTCCTGTTCGGTGGCGGCATGAAGCGTGGCTACCTCCACGGGCTGACCGCAGACGAGCGCCCCTGCAAGGCCATCAGCAATCCCGTCAACACCACGGATCTCCACGCGACCCTCTTCCGTGCCATGGGCATCGCGCCCAACCACGGCTATGAGATCGAGCGCAGGCCGTTCTACGTGACCAAAGACGGCCTGGGCAAGCCTGTCATGGACTTGTTCGCGTAGCGACTCCCGCGTACCATGTCCTCTGGACGGGACGTGCCCGTCCAGGGCGGGACTGCCAGCGTCTTTTCGCCGAGATCCCTATCTCCGCCGAGATTCCAATCTCAGCATCGAGACACGATGTCTGTCCCTCGACCCCTTGGATTCCCACAACATGCACCACATGATCGATCCCGATACCGCGCTACGCCTCGTGCTCGAGGCGACACCTTCGCCCGAACCCATTTGGCTTCCGTTGGAAGAAGCCTCAGGCTTTGTGCTTGCAGAGCCGCTGTGCGCGGATCGCGACTACCCGCCGTTCCCACGCGCGATGATGGATGGCTACGCGGTGTGCGTCGCTGATGCGGGAAAGACCATTCCCGTTGTTGGCGAGATCGCGGCGGGTCGCGCATGGTCTTCAGAAATCGCGCCCGGCAGCGCGCTGGAGATCATGACCGGTGCACCGTGTCCTCCGGGATCTGAAGCGGTCATCCAGAAAGAGCGCGTTGTCCGCGCGGGCGACACCGTCGCGATTCCCTCCGATATCACGCACGGCATGAACATCAGTCCCATCGGTAGTGAGTGCGCTCGCGGCAAAGAAGTCCTCCACGCGGGCGACCTCGTCTCGCCTCTCGCGCTCGCCTGCGCCGCGACCTTCGGACGGGTCACTGTGCGTGCCTACCGTCCTCCATCGTTGGCAATCATCACTACCGGAGATGAACTGGTCCCTGTGGAAGTCGAGCCGGGCCCAGCACAGATCCGCAACTCGAACGGCATCATGTTAACCGCGATGGCGCGGGCCATTGGTGTCCGCGAGATAACAGCCGGCCACGCATTCGACACGCCCGATGACTTGGATGCTCACATTCAGCGCGTGGTTTCCGCGGATGTTCTCCTGCTCACCGGCGCCGTTTCCGAAGGCAAGTACGATAACGTGCCTGGCGCACTGCGGAAGAGTGGCGCGACACCCGTCTTTCACAAAGTCGCGCAGCGCCCGGGAAAGCCGCTCTTCTTTGCGACGCGCGGACGCCAGCTCATCTTTGGACTTCCTGGCAACCCATTGTCTTGTCACCTGGGCATTCATCGCTACGTGACTCCGGCAATCTGGAAGTTGATGGGGAAAGGGACGGAGCGTGTCCAGCACCGCGCGGTGCTTGGGTGCCGCTTCAACGTCAAAGGATCGCGCACGCTGTTTCAACTCGTGCGCGCGGAACGCGTGGGAGACGAGTGGCGCGTCACCCCGTGCGTGGGCCGCGGTTCCGCGGACATGTACACCGCCGCCCACGCCAACGCGCTCGTCCGTTTTTCGCCCGATGCGGGGGAGATGGGGGAAGGTGCGCAGGTGCACTTCGAGTTTTTGGATATGTGGCGCTAGAATTGAATTCATGACACGTCTGCTTGTCAGTACTATCGTTCGCGAAGCGAGGCCACTCGAGATCTCGGGCTATCTATACACGGTTGATCGCGATGAGTGCGCCGTGCGAGAGCGAACTCCCTTCATCGAGGCGCCGCTGCGCGATATCGATCCTAACCCGCGAGGGGGCATGCGCGGTGCGCGCGGGATCGCCGTAAATGGCGACGAGGTGTACGTTGCGAACTTCAGCGCAGTCTATCGCTTTGACACGCAGTGGCGTTGCCTGGGCGTCATCTCGCACCGTGACTGTGCGGATATTCACGACATCGCCGTCCACGATGGCTCGCTCTGGGTAACCTCCACGCGCAACGATATGCTCATGGAATTTGACCGGGAAGGAACGCTCCGCGCACAAATGAGCCTGCGTGATTCCGTTGGTCCGGGTGATGGATTGCCAGACTCAATCTCACAACCGTGGAACGGAACCGACTTCCGCGATCCAAGAACACATGACAAAACCCAACACGACTTTTTGCACGTCAACAGCCTTGTTTTCGCTCCCGACGATTCACTGGTCGTGTCGCTGGGGCAGGTGGCCGCGGCGGATGGTCCGCAGTCGCGTCTGGTCCGCTTGAATCCCCACGGCGGATCGGAATTGGCTTCGGAGTTGGATGGGGCCACGGTGCCCCGTCACAACGCTTTGCATCTCCCGGATGGCTCGCTGCTTCTCAACGACACGCCGCGCGGCGAGCTGGTGCTCTTTGATTCCAACACTGGCGCGGAGCGTAACCGCATCGCCATAGGCGCGGGATATCTGCGCGGCCTTGCCCAACTAGAAGACGGACGTATCGCCACCGGCGCGCAGCAGCAGATCGCACTTGTGGATACGCGCACACAGGATCCGCCGAAGTTCATTCGCCTTTCCCACGATCCACGGGAATCCGTTCATAGCATCGTGGTTCTGCCGTGGGAGTTCGCGGGTCTGCCGGAGTGCCTCTATCCGCTCGCGTAGATACGTCTCGGGAGAGCCTTTCGCTGCTCGATGGTTCGCGCCAAAGACACAGGCCTGGGGCGACACATCCCCCTCGGCACTTCGTACCTGCCCCCTCAAAGGGGGACCCAGAAGCGCGTGCCCTTCGGGCCGCGCGTTCTTCGCATCACGAGTCCACTCGTTGCTCCCAAGTCGGACAATTATCTACAAAAACAATGCTCACGTGTCCCCCTTTGAAGGGGGTGTAGGGGGATGTTCTTCTATTCCATTCTATTCGGCGGAGTGCGATTTTGGTGCAAGGCACGCGTTCACATAAACTATCCGCGTTTTGCTACACGGATACCCAAGTCACAAGTTGCCTTGAGCAAAGGGATGAGTTTGCAGGAATCAAACGACACAGAGCGATTGCGCACACTGAATGATCTCGTCTTTCGCACGGGCATCGCGGTGTTCGTTGTGGTGATGGCGGTGCTATCGATTCCCCTGCTCACGGGCAAGGTCTACACGCACATCGACCTCGGCGGATTTCACCTCAGCGCACGCGCGTTTTACCAGGAGTGCCTCCGCAACGGCGAGAGCTTTCTCTGGGACGCGCAGGTCCTCTGCGGACACTACATCCACGGCGAGGGCCAAGGCGGCTATCTGCATCCGATCCATTACCTGCTCTATCGCCTCCTGCCCCTTCAGGTGGCCTTCAACCTCGAATTGTTGCTCTGCTATCCGCTCTTGCTTGCGGGCTGCTACCTGCTGTTCCGGCGCTGGTCCTGCACACGGGCGGCGGCCCTTGTGGGCGCCATGCTGTTTACCTTTTCCGGGTTTAGTCTGCTGCGTGCGGGACATATCCATCTCGTCGAGATGACCGTACATCTGCCCTGGCTGCTGTGGGCTATCGATCGCAGCTTCACGGCGACTAACCCACGTGCGCGCGCCTGGTCTGTGTTCGCAGTTGCGCTGCTCACGGGTTCGGAACTGCTCATCGGCTACCCGCAGTTCGCGTGGATCATCGGCTTGGCCGAGGGAGTGTACACCCTCTCACTCACGGTCAAGCACAAGCAATGGGTGGCGCCCTTGCATTTGTTTCTGGCGAAAGTTCTGGGCTTCCTCATCGGCGCAGGACAATGGCTCCCGAGTTACGAGTTCCTGCGCGATTCCGATCGCATGCTCACCGCGGGCGAGCTTCGGAACTACCTCTCCGTGCATCCGCTGAATCTCCTTCAGATGTTTGGTCCATACACCTTTGAATTCGGCAGCTTCTACGGCAACCTGGAAGAGTTCACGATGTACACCGGCGCAGCGTGTACGATACTACTCATTTGGGGGCTCTTCCGGTTGCGACATCTGGGATCTGCACGCATGCGCGCGATTGCCCTATGCATCGCGGGAATCATCGTTTTGCTCACGGCTTTTGGCACCTACACCGGCTTCCACGAACTGATCAACTGGCTCCCGCTCGTGTCGTACTTCAAGGGCCCGTGCCGCTATCTGGTGCTGTTTTTTTTCTTCGTGGCTGCATTGGCCGCGCTCGGCTTTGACGACCTCCTGCGCGTATGCGCAGGCCCTCGGGAAGGGAAACGACGATCGTGGACCATACTGGCAGTTCTGGTGCTCGCGAGCTGGCTAATCGTGGGCGCCGCCTATCTCATCCAGCAGAATCCCGACTGGGCTCTCTACGAGCTGCTTAACGGCGACTTTTCCCCACCACCGCTGTTGTGGTGGGGACCCGTGGCCATGTCGTGCTGCGCGGTATTGGCTCTCGCGGCGTTGCGTGGGTATCGTATCGCATTGCCACTGTTGATCGTCGTGGCCGCTGGCGATCAGGCGCTCTATGGACTGCACTTCCTCTACTGGTGGGATACGCCGACAACGATCGAGCGATTTGCGGCACGCTATGCCGCGCCGGATGATGTGGGTGAGCAGCGGCTTTTCTCGAGCCTCATGCCGCAGAAGAATGGATGGACCTTGCGAGGCCTCTCTCTCGCAAACGGGTTCGCGGGTATCGTGCCGCGCCAGCAACTCGTGTACAACCACGAGGCTGCGTGGCGCGCGGCGGGCGTGGCGTACCGTGAAAAGGCCAACGCGCGATACTTTACGAACGATCACACTCCTGGGGAACCGGACCGGTGGATTCCCGTTTCCAATCCCGTGCCGCGCGTGTACCTTGTTTCAAAGGCTATCGTGAGCAATGCGCCTGACGAAGACATCCGGCACATCGATCTCGCTACCACCGCGCTCGTGGAACGCAGCCTGACCTTGAACGAAGGTGGGGGAGACGTCAGGCTGCTCGACGAACGGCACGGGCGCGTGCGGATTCAGGTGCAAACTGAGACTCCACAGCTCCTGATCTTCGACGAAAGCTTTCATCGCGGCTGGAAAGCCACCGCATTTCCGTCAGGCGCATCCACCGAGAACGGCACGCCGCTGGAAATCCTTCGCGTCAACGGCGATTTCATGGGCGTCGCGCTCGAACCGGGGACGTACGAAGTGCAATTCGAGTTCGATCCCGAAAGTTTTCGCAACGGCGTTCGTCTTTCGCTCGTGGGGATAGGGCTATCCATAGTTCATCTTGCGATTGCCCTGTACGCATCATCGTCGAAGTGAAGAGACACTGACCCCCGCTCACCGCAGAGGTGGCCGTAGCGAGGAAGCAACGTAGGGGTCTATCTCGGCAAATGAGGAAGTGTACAGTCGGTTCAGATGAAACCGCCCGCTGACAAGCCGCCCCTCGTTCTCGACGCCGCGTGCACATCATGTGTTCACCGCTCCGCACTCCGTGTCCCGTAGGGACAACTGAAAACAGCCCAGACCTCAGGTCCTTAGCCTTTTGAAAACACGCTCTGAGGAACGTATCGTCTTATTTGTCTTCTTCCACTTTGCAGCGCATCGTGAGAGTGCCGTCTTTGTCGAACCGTTCCATCTCTTTCCAAAGCCAGTCGGGACTATCCCCCCAGCGCTGTATCTCGGTCGCTACGACGCAGGCCATTACTCGATTGCTCCCAGGCGTGTCGCTCAGGCTTTTCTCCGATGGGTCGTAATAGCGGATCTGCTCGCCTTTCAGATCCCCGTGCGGTGCCCTATGCAAGTAAGTCGCGCGCACCCACATGCCAGGCGGGGTGTTCGGTGTTTCCTTTGGTTGGGTATAGAGCGTTATCTGATCGCCAATCATCCCACCCGCGAGTAAACCGAATCGCGCATCGCCGGTGAAGCCGGGGATAGATGTGAGTAGCAACGGGAAGGGTAGGCCGTGTCGATGAGCTCCCGCGAACGTGCCTCGCGCCACTTCTTCGTCGCGTTTGACCAAGTGATCTTCGCCATATATCTCAGCTCCACTCGACCGGATCTCGACGCAAGCGTAATACACGGGTCCAGCCGACGCGAGACTTGGGGGCGGATCAATTTCATCGAGACGTAGTACCACGCGAATGCCGTGCACAGTGGGGTATTTGTCGATGATTTCAACGCGTAAGCGCCTCGTCCGAAAGTCCTCTTTCTTCGTCGGTAATCCACAGTATCCGGATGGCATTGCGGCCGGTGAAGGAGGTGCGCCCACAAATCCCTCCTTCGGGACTGAGACGCTGAGTTTCTTGCTGTCTCCCACCTGAAATAGTGCGCCGACTTGTTCTTCAAGCGACGCTGCCTCCTGCGAACCTACCGGCCGCAGCGTTGCATGGAGGTCAATGTGTCCGTCGCGATAGCTCGTGAACTCTTTCCACCACTTTGCCCCGTCATTCCATGTTTGTTCGACGCGAAGTACTTCCCTGTCACCGTCTAGGACGCGCTGGCAATAGCGTTTTTGCTTTCCATCGACTACAACGGGCTGGCGGGATAGGGCCAATCGTCTGGTCCTTTCCAACGCGCGTGCTCCCTTGCTTTCTTCGCCCCATGGGATCATTTCGATGGGAAAACCATAGGGCGGATAAAGCAGAACCGCGGTGTCGTCTAAGTGCACGATTTCGGGCATAGCCGGGTCCTCGCCCGCCAGTATTTGAACCTTTTGTATGGAACCTGAGCGCTTCGACACGAGAGCGCGGTAACGCCGGTCCTTAAGAACTTCTAAATCGTCACTCACCGAGTTGCGAATAGGCGCAAAGTCCAACTGCCAACACTCAGTCCCGTCAACAGATTCTGTTCCGGAGACCTCAATGCGCATCGAGTAGCGCGCGAGAATGTGGGGGATATTTTTCTTTGCTTCTACTTTAGGATCAGAAAAGTCCGCTGCCCAGTCCCTCGAGTAGAGTTCGATATCGACCGTCCATGAATCTCCAACGTTCCAGTGTGGATTGACGGCGTGGACATCCCCACCGTGAGCATTGAGCGCCATAGCAATAGCCACAATGGCTGGAAATGCAGTTTCTGCCAATCGACGCAGACGCATCTGGCTGCTGAACGCACGCACTTGGGGTTTCCCATCGTCTCACGCTCAGGTGTTCGCATTGGTGAGAGCACTCTGCCGATGCCCCAAGCGTGCAGTTACGAATCTCCCTCCGGCAAGGCTGGCCGCGGGAATTCACCCGCCAGCGCCCTACGAATCCAGTTCTGTGTTTCCGCGTCCGGCTCGTTCGCGAGGGCGCGCCGCAGCGCATCGTCCGCAAGCGGTGACTCGAAGTGTCCCAGCGCGCATGCCGCCACGCCTCGCAGCTTGGCGTTTGCGTCATTGACGAGGATCGCTTCAAGATAAGGAATGGTGCGGACGTCCTCAAAGGCACTGGCGACGTAGCAGCACTGGAAGCGTTGGTTGAAGGGGTTCCTTGGGTCCTGCGCGATTTCAAGGGCCCGCCCGATGATGACCTCCCTGCCCGCCGCATCCGCCAGCGCGGCCTTGCGTGTCACCGCCCAAAGGCCCGCGAATTGATGTCGTCCGGCCTCCGGGTTGGCCATTCGCGCGAAGAAGTAGTCGTGGGAATTCGCCTTGATGAATGCATCTGGATAGCTATCCAGCGACGATGCGGCGGCGGGCTTTGCCTCGGCCTCAGTCTGCGCCTTTGGCGGTGGCACCGCCATGGCCTGACCATCCGCGGCGAGTTTCGGCTCGTTGAACCACACCACGCCGGCGCCCGTCAGCAACACGCCGTAGGCGACCTGTGCCGCCTCGGCGGGCACATCCAGCGAAATGGTGAATGGTTGTGCCGGGTTGGTCCCCTTGATGGGGCGGTCCTGCATGTTGTCGAAGCCCAGTGCCTCACCGCCGGGACCATCGATGCGAAGCCACATGCCCGCCCATCCTGCCACATCCTCCGAACGGATCGAGCCGGACAAGGTGACCCGCCGCCCGCGAAATGGGTCCGCGGGCACTTCACGCATCACTGTCGAAAACCCCTCGGGTGCGGGGGCTGTGGATCGAATAAACATCGCCCCTCCCGAAATCCCGTCCACGGTGAGCGCATAACCTGTGCTGTAGTCCGTGTGGTTGGTGCCGGCCTGTAACCAGCCCTGGAGCAGGCGCCCGGGGACTTCGCCGCTCACGGGTTGCTCCGGCGCCGCTCCTTTTCCCATCATCAAGTAGATGGCGAATGGGAACAGCAGCACCACCACCGCTCCGACGGGCCACGCCCATACGGGCAGTTTCCACGGTGCGGGCGTGGGTTGGTTGAGGTACGGAGCTTCCCACGTGGCTTCTGCCTCAGGTTCGGCACCCAGCTCGGCCCTGGCGTCGGCGACATCTTCCGGTGTCCCAACAGTGGCCAGAATTCGTTTCAGCTCCGGCACCGTGACCAGCGCTCCGGTCTGTGCGGCCGCGAGATTCAAAATGTGCGTGCGCAGGTCATTCACCACTTCTTCCGCATCGACATCCTTGGCCGTGATCAGCGCTTCGATTTGCTGCAGGTAGCCTTCGAGGTACTTCTGGGCCTCGTCGGTCCACGATTTCAGCTCAGTTTCCATCAGACTCTCCTTGCCCATTGCGGAGACTGCCGATACCTTGCGCCAGTTCATCCCAGTGGGCATTCATCATCTCCCAGCATTTCATGCCGGACGGTGTCAGTGCGTAGTACTTGCGCGCGGGGCCCGCGGGGGATTCTTCCAGGCGGGCGCGGAGCAGGCCCGCGTTGCGCATGCGCGAGAGGAGGGGATAGATCGAACCCTCGGCGATGCCGAGTCCGCGCAGGTTGGTAATGCGGCGGACGAGATCGTAGCCGTAGACTTCCCCTTGCGCCACCATGTTGAGGACGCACAACTCCAGGAGGCCCCTGCGGAGCTGAGCCGCCCAGTTATCGACGTTGAACTGCTCCATGCGCCGGACTCCCTTTGCCTCGTTTAATGTATAGTTTATCATAAGCTATACAGTATTGCAAGGTAGTTGTTCCCGAATAGTTGATTCCGAAAGACAGCACGGCCCACTGCGCGTCAACACAATGGGCCGTAAAGGTTTACGGGTGCAGATTCGTTGGATGGCGGCTTTTCTAGCCAGCCATTTCCCGTCTACCGAGAAGCAAGTGGTCTATTTCAGAATCGCTTCCAGCGCGGGGCGAATGGCCTCTGCCATGCGATAGAAACCCAAGTCCGTGGGATGGGTGCCGTCCACGGTTGCCTCGTGGTCGTGACCCAGCAGTTCGGAACAGGAGAGGTAGTGAAGTCCCTGGATTCCATCCTTCTGTAAGGCGTCAAAGGCTTCGGTCAGCGCGGCGTTCTTCTCCTCGTACGATTTCTTGGATCCTTCAAGGAACCACCCCGCCTGATATTGGATATTCTCCACGAAAAGGATAGGCGTATCGGGGCGCAGTTCGCGCAAGCGCTTCACGAAAGGCACTACGCGTTCGCTGACCTCGGCCGGGGTCAGGTTTGGCAGGCAGTCGAGCACGTACACCGCGCAATCCAACTCGCCCAGAAGGTCCGCCATGGGCAGTTCCATGCGTCCGCTCCCCGAGAAGCCGAGGTTGATAAACGGGCGATCCAGCCAGCGGTTCAGCAGTGCCGGGTAGGCCATGCCGGGACGCGCCGCGCAGCCGCCGTGGGTGATCGAGGTGCCATAGACCAGGATCGGTTTCGCCTTATCCGCGGGCCGTGGCGTTGCCTTCGCCATGTAGGCGGCATCGGGTATGCCCAGTTCCACGGATTCCACGCCGTTGTACAGCGGAAGATAAAGCAGGTACTCGTGCGGACCTTCGGGCATCCCCTCAAGCAGCTTCACCTCGTTCGTCTTCTCCTTCGGGCGTCCCTGTGCCACCCAGCCCCAACCTTCCGGGCCGCGCACGTACAGGTCCAGCCCGCTCACACCGGTCGCGGGCATATGCGGCATATCGAGATTGTCGTTGCGGACCGTCCAGCGCGCATGAATCACGCGCGCGTCCGTCACGAATCGCGCGCACATCCCCGCGGAGTGGTGCGAGAGCTTCCACACGTTATCCGTGACCACGCCTTCCGCCTTCGCGGGCAAGCGATCATAGGGATGCTTCGTATCCGTCCAGCCCTTGCCTTCGAGACCCAGGTCCAGCACGCTGTACCACAGGATGCCTTCGGCCCCCTTGGCGGCCTTGGCGGGATCGAGTTTCTCCGGTTCCTGCGCGATCGCGGTCGTACAAGCAATTGCCACGGCTAACAAACACACTAAAGCCACTCTTCGCATCGAACACGCTCCTTCTTTATCCATGTCAAAGCACGCGCAAGCCAGACGGCTCACGGCTGAAACTGAAATGCATACACATCCGCATCATTCAACACAAAACGCAGGCGAATTGGTTTGCCCGCGAGCGAGGAAAGGTCCTTTCCGTCCTTCCACGGCACGACCTGGCTCAGGCTGTCGCCGAAGATCTCCGGCGCATCTTCCAGCGTGAAGCCTTCGATGGGCGTGGCCGCTTCGTCCAGGATTTCTATGCGGACGGTGCCCGCCGCGGAGGTCGAGAAGTTCAGCGCGAGGTTCTTGCCTTCAAACACGATGGGACGCGTCATGATCTCGCCACCCGTCATCGGCGCGTGCACCGACACGAACCCATCCATGCGAAGCGTGAAGCGCCGCAAGCGGCTGTCGTCACCGGTCCAGTAGCTCTCGGTGGCATACACCGACAACTCGTCCGGCGCTTCCTCCATCACCGCCTTGGTCGTCACGACGCCCCAGCACTGATAGTTGTCGCCATAGACCCAGTTGCCCGCTGTGCGCAGGCCGGGCTTGATGAAGGTCTCGGTCCAGCGGTGGAAGGTCCGGCCGTCGCGGCTCGTCATGAAGAGACCATCGGTGAGCGCCGTGCCATACCGCTCGGACGTGTCGGCCCGTTTCACGCGGTGTTCAGGTTCAGGCAAGGCGCGCATCGATTCTGACCAGCCCCGCTCGACATAACGCGTGGGGAATCCAAGGTAGACGTGAGGCGCGCGGAAGTAAGGAATGATCCCGTTTGTATATAACTCTTCCTTTGGCGCGCCGGGGAACTCCAGCCAGGCCGGTTCGGACCATGTTAGGAAGTCTTTGGACGTCGCTACCTTGATGTCCCGCAAACCATCCCGGAAATCGCGGAAGTATGCGCGGTACTCTTTCGTATTCGGATCCCAGAACGCGACATTGTCGCTGTCAAAAGCACCCTCCGTGATAACGGGCGACTCCTGCAAACGACTCCAGTGAATTGCGTCCGCGGACTGGAACGCCAGGAGATCGCCATCTCCAAGGCTCACGCACTTGTACTTGGCGTCTGGTGGGCAATCCGGATTGGTGTCGATAAACGGAGAGAAGTCGTGCGCCCCTGGACCATCCCACACGATGTTGTTGGCAGTGGAGCCGTCAAAGTCGAACAATCCGAGTTTAGGCTTTTCCCAATGAACGCCATCCGTGCTTTCGGCATAGCAGGTGAGCAGACGGTGAGCGGGAGGGTCGCCCTTGTATGCGAAGTTTTCGGCCTTGTAGTACATCCTGTACAAGGCGCTATCCTGAAACACCGTGAAGTAACCGCTCATGCTCCCTTCCCAGGGTTCGTTGGTAACCAGCACGATCTCGCGCGGCACCGGCGAATGCAGTTCGAACTGCGCCTTGCCCTTGAATCCCTGGATGAGATAGTTGTCAATGAGCGGCTGCAGCACCGTTCCCACCGGAATCGCTGGACCCTGCGCATGGACGTCAGACACGGCGGCACACACAAACAGGAATAGTCCAAGATAAGTTCGCATCGTTGATTCCCCAATCTTCCACGTTTGCCGAAGCGCCGCTCGCCCGGACAAGAGCGGCAACCCACACGCCACCACGATAGGCATTGCCGCCCCCCACGCGCAACCCCTGGCGGATGGCCAACGAGGGAGATGATTCGATAAACTTATGTAGTCGATATATAATTATATATGGTTATGATTGTTTGCAGTGACTACAACGCAGAGGTGCAGAGGGTGCAGAGATTCGCAGAGAGATTCAAATATGGATGAACTGAATTTCCTCTGCGTTCCTCTGCGCACTCCGCGCCTCTGCGTTAAGATCCCTCTCGCCGTGGAATGGCAGAAACTCTCGCAAAGGCGCAGAGACGCAAAGATGAAAATAGCAGTATCCGCGGAGTACTACATCTGCCTTCCCCCCCGCGCCTTGGCGGCTTGGCGAGAGAATCTCCCTCTTGTTGTTCTCTCTTCCCTTCGTGTCCTTCGTGCCTTCGCGGTGAATCCTCTCTTGCTTCCTTCGAAATCCGAATGAACCTCCGCGGCACCCGCAGCGTATGACTCAGTGCAACTGATGCGCGGGACCCAAACGGGGAGGAATAGGTCATGGCTGTGTTCGCGATGCTCTTTACTCTAGCTGCGGGATTGGGCGCGGCAGAAGGTTCGACCCCGCCAGAGGTGATGATCCAAGCCGCTCCCAACTTGCCCAGCCTGCCCCAGGCCACGATGTCGGTGCCCTGGAGCGACTTCAAGGCAATCCTCGAAGAACTCCAACGCGTTACGCAACAACAAGTCGAAAAGAAGGTAAGGCCCAAACCGCCTGTCCCTTGGACCATCGCGGAAGCCCACTACACGGCCGAAGCCCCGCAGGCTTCTTCCGTGCGCGTGGAGGCCAAGATGAAAGTCCACGTTTACGAGGAAGAAGGCTGGACGCGCATCCCCGTGCTGGGCAACACGGTCGGCCTCGCGAGTGTGATGCTCGATGGTACGCCCGCATTTCTGACCGGCGACGGTACGGGATGGCTGACCCTCCTGGCGGACAAGCCCGGTCCCCACGAACTCGACCTCGTGTTCTTCGTCAATTCCACGGAGGCCGAGGGGGTTGTCTCTTTCGAATTTCCCTGCGCGGAAACACCGGTCACCCAGATGACACTGCGCGTGCCCGTCAAGGATGCGAACGTGCAGTCGCCCATGGCTTCGAACATTTCGGTTACTCCTGGCGAGGCAGGCCTTGAGGCGGAGCTGGCGTTCAAACCCAGCAATAGCATTGCCGTGCAATACACTCTGCCCGCGGAACTGCCTGTCGCGCCGGTCGTCATAGAATCGCGGATTGCGTCCACGGCCTGGACTTTGTCCGAACTTACCGAGAACTACGTGGCGTGCAAGACGTTGTTGCGTTATACCATCCTGCGCGGCGAGGTGGACCGCTTCGAGTTGCGCCTGCCCAAGGACGCGAATCTGCTCAACGTCGAAGGCCAGGGGACCGCATGGACGCAGAATCCCGGTGAGGATGGTCTTGCCGTCGACGTGAAGCTCAATCACAGCGTGGCGGATACCTTCGATCTCGTTGTGACCTACGAGATGCCCTACACGGGGGCGGTTGTGTCCATACCGGACTTGCGAACGCTCTCGGTGGTGCGGGAAAGCGGCTACATCGGCGTGGCGGCGCGCGGCAACGTCGAAGTCACCCCGGGTAGCACCGTCGAAGGTCTGGTGAGGGTCGATGCCGCTGAACTTCCCGCGGAACTGCGCGCGCTCTCACCGAAGCCCATGTTGCTCGCGTTCCGCTATTCGGAAGGCGCGCGGCTGCTCGCGTTGGATGTCCGCCGCCTGGAAGACGTCCCCATGCCGGACTCCACCATCGACCTCGCGACCTTCGAAACCGTTATCACCAAGGAAGGCATGGCGGTTACACGTTCCATCTTCGATGTGCGCAACAGCGTACGCCAGTTCCTGCGCGTCGAACTGGACCCGAAGGCCGAGGTCTGGTCGGCACGCGTCGGCGATCAAGTGGTGAAGCCCGCGCGCGATGGCGAATCCGGCGCCGTGCTGGTACCCTTGTACAAGTCCGTGGAAGTGGACCGCCGTCTCGGCTCGTTCCCTGTGGAACTTGTCTACATGCAGCACGTGATGCCTCCGGGCGGCTTTCGATACGACCTCGCCTTGACCTCGCCCGCAACGGACATCCTGATGGGTGAAGTCTCGTGGGCGGTGACTTTCCCGGATGGCCGTGTGCTCTATCAGAGCGAGGGCGATTTGGAGCGTATTGGCGAATTGCGCGACGAACTCCTCTCCCCGCGCCGCCGCAACGTGACAACAACTAGCCGCGAGACGATTCGTCCCCTGCGGGAGGGCATCGAACGTTTTCTCATCACTGATATCAACAATCCCGCCGCATCAACGGGGTCGGGCGACGCCCGCTACAAAGGGCAGCCGCTCAGTCCCGAACAAGCCGGTTCCACTCCCGCCGTATCGGCGGTAGCAGGTGTCTTGCCGGTGCGCATCGATCTGCCCAACATCGGCGACGCTTACCGCTTCCACACGGTGCTGACACCCCAAGGCAAGACCCTCATGCTGAGTATGACCACCTATCCCCGCTGGACAGCCCGCACGTTCAGCGTGGTCTCGTCTCTCGTGGTGTTCGCGATGGGTATGTTGGTTTCCCTCTCCCTCGCGCGAGCCGTCGCGGGCTTGGCGGGTGGCCAGGCCGGCGGCAAGCGGGCGCTCGCGCTGCTGGTCCTGTGTGTCGCCGCACTTGTGGCCTCGAAACAGTTCCTCGGGTTCTCGATGACGCTGGCGGTATGGGGTTTCGTGGTGATGTCAGTGCTTTACCTTGTGCCATTGCTTGGCCGCCACTTTGCTGATCTTCGCGCGACTCGCATGTCATCCAAGATTGACACCGTGGAGCAGGAATCATGAAACCCCGAAGCCCTCGGCGCTTGGGCATCGAACTGGCCGTTGCGGGAGGACTCGTCCTCGTTCTGCTCCTGATTGCTCTTCCGTTCCTCAACGGGGCGCGCGAAGGGACCCAGCGTGCCTCCTGCATGAACAACCTGAAACAGATGGGCCTCGTGTTCAAGATGTATGCCAATGAGCACCGCGAATATTGGCCGCCGTTGAGTCCCTATCGCGAGAACTGGATGGCGGACATGGCCGCGCTCTACCCAGAGTACCTCAGCGACCTGCAGGTGCTCGTCTGCCCAAACAGTCCGTTCCAACGCGAAGCCGCCTTCGCCGGTAGTGGAGGTTCAGGCGCGGCGCCGCAGCCCCAATGCGTGTCGTCCCTTTTCTACATTTACACCGGCTATATGGTTTGTTCGGACGAGGAAGCACTCGCTTTGTTCGATTCCGCGGGAGAGTCCTGGCCCGGACAGGGTATGCCCGTGCTCGAACTTGATGTGCCGCAACTCCCCGGCAGCGATCGAACCAGAGGTTTTGGACAGGCAGGGATCCCTGTGCTGTGGGACCGCGTTCCCTTGCGCGAAGACGAATTCGCCCACGCGCGGCCGCTGGGTATTAATGTGCTCCACATGGACGGCCATGTGAAATTCGTGCCGTACTCCCACTACAACAACTCGAACTTCGTCCCCGCCACGCGCGTGAGCGCCGAGACCTTTGGAAGCGTGGCACCCAGCATGCCCGCCTCTTGTTACGACGACTGGGGATGAATGAGACTTGGTGCAGGTCCACGCAAGTGGAGAAACACCTGGCGCCAGGTGCCTGGTTTTAAGAACATCCCCCTTAATCCCCCTTCAAAGGGGGAATTATACAACACTATGTGTATGAGTTATGAAATGTCTTGAGGGTACCATGAAGGCCTCTCGTGCAGACAATACACAGCCCGAAGGGCCTCTGAATTCCCCCTTTGAAGGGGGTGGCCCGCAGGGCCGGGGGATGTAAGGGCCACCGCTTGCCTCCCCGTCCCCCTCGCGCTGTACCTTGCGTCGCGACTACCCCGGCAGATCGAACTTGCCCAGCACGACGGCCTGGCTCGCGCCGGTGGCGCTCGGCACGTTGCCCGGCCGGAGGCCAAGCGCTTCATTGCCGAGTATGGCAAACGCGATTGCCTCGCGTGCGTCGCTGGGCAAGCCCACCTGATCGCTCGTCAGGATGTCGAGCCCCTCCAGCTCTTCCCGCAGGAAGCGCATGAGCGTGCGGTTATGCGTGCCGCCGCCACTCACAATCAGTCTCGCCAAGCTGTGTTTCGGCTTCACAAAACGCTCGTAGGCGCGCGCGATGCTCAACGCAACGGCCTTAGTCACCGTCGCCATGACATCTTCCGGCTTGTGGCGCTCAGAGCTGACGATGTCTTTCGGAAGGTACACCTCCGCATCGAAATCTTCGCGCCCCGTACTCTTGGGCGGCGCCTTCTCAAAGTAGGGGTGGGACAGCAACTGCTCCAGAATCGCGTCGTCCACTTTTCCCTTGGCGGCGCCCGCGCCCTTGGCGTCGTAGTGGTGGCGTCCCTTGGTCAACAAACGCACCGCCCCGTCGATGGGCATGTTCCCCGGTCCGGTGTCGAAGGCGAAGACATCCTTCAAATCCGGTGGCACTATCGTGAAGTTGGCGATCCCTCCGATATTAAGGCACCCCACCGACTCGTCGTCCCGGTGGAAAAGCAGCCAGTCCGCATACGGGACCAGCGGCGCCCCCTGACCGCCCGCCGCCATGTCGCGCGGACGAAAATCCGAGATGACCGGAAGCCCCAGGCGATGCGCAATAATCGCCGCTTCGCCAATTTGAAGCGTACCGAAACCCAGGTGTGAAGCGCCCGGCGGGATGTGGGCTACCGTGTGCCCGTGAGAGGCCACAAAATCCACCGTGTGCCCCTGCTGGGTCGCGAGCGCGTTCAAGGATAACGCCGCATCCGCGAAGAGCTGGCCCAACTCATGGTGCAGGCATGCCAGCTCACGCGACTCCAAGCGCGAGTTGAGCAGCCGGCGTTTCATGGAATCGGAATAGGGGAGGGTCCGGAACTCAACCAGCTTGATGCGAATATCCGGAGCGCCACCCTTGATTCGCACCAAGGCCGCATCGATCCCGTCGCAAGAGGAACCCGACATCAGGCCAATGCCAAAACGCACCGGCCTCGACTTTCCCTTGGGCGATTCCTTGCTGGTCAACCGGGATGCTCCCCTGCCTCATGGAGGACACACTTGAGCGAAAGAAATCCACGCCAACCCCAACGCAGTGTAGCAGGACTTCCGACAGTCGCGTCAAGAGGAAATCACCGAACCTTTGTGACAATAGGGAATCGGACAGATCAGTCCAATCAGTCCGATCCGTCCGATTGTCTTGTTTGGCTTTCTCGCTACAGCGCCGCCAGCGGCACCTGCCAGCAGCGAATCCGCTGCCTCTTCCACGTGTAAGAAATCGCGATCCCCTTGCTCGTACCCACGATTGCGGGATAGGAGAATTCCATCTGCGGCTCGTCCTCGAGGTGAGCAACGGTACTCCAAGTCTTCCCGTTATCAGCGGATAGTGCCAAGTCAAGCGGCGAACGCCCCTGTTTGAGACCGACGGGATTGTAGACGAGCAGCAGGCGCCCGTCCTCCAACTTCACGAGGTCGATGCCGCTGTTGTTGTTCGGCAGGTCGGTCAGGTACATGGGCGACCACGTGTGCCCGCCGTCTTCCGAATCCGTGCGCCCAATCTTGCCGGCGGTGGTTCGGAGCAGGGCGTGCACCTTCCCCGGCGCGGATTCCCAGACCGTCGGTTGAATCGCCCCGCGCCCCACGAAGACCGCCCGGTCCATCGCGAAGTCAGGGGTGCGTTCCCACGTCACGCCGCCGTCCTTTGACAGGTCGGCAAACGCATCCCACTGCTTGTACTCCGTTGAGGCACCCGCCAGCCACGTACCGTCCGACAGGACGACCGGCTTGTTCTTGACGGGGCCGCGTCCACCCTGGTCGTGGGCGACCAGCTCTACTGGAGTGCTCCAGGTGCGGCCATTGTCCTTGGTTTCCATCCAATTCGTTTCCCAGAACGGGATCTCGCGGCCCACCTTGAAGAAGAGGTAGGTGCCGCGCGCCGGATCGCGGAACAGCACGGGATTCCAGTGCGGGGTCTCGTTCACCTTGGCGACTCGTTGGGGCACGCTCCAGGTGCCGTCACGAAATGCCGATAGCCAGATGCCGACATCCAGCTCGCCTTCTTCGGTACCGGCAAACCAGGCGCAGAGCAGGGTGCCATCCTCGCTTTCGACGATCGTCGAGGCATGGCACTGCGCGAAGGGCCGCTCATCCTCGAACACGAAGTCCACCCGGCCCTGCTGGGCGGTGACTTGGGCCGTAAAGTCCGAGGGCTGTTGTGCCTGTGATTGAGAGAACATTAGGATGCTTCCAACGATTGCCGCTGCTGCGGCGGTACGCGACAGATACAACATGATGGGTCTCCTTCTTGAAGGGCATGGTACGCATAAAACAGTTCTATCGCAACCATTTACGTTTCCCGATGGCTTGTCAGTGCGTGTTATCCATGGTATAGTCATTTGGGAATATGGCGTGCCCTGAACGGTGCACGTAAGTGCAGGGATGTGTCCTGATTCTGTGGACCTGGAACACAATATACGGTATAATCCGAACTCGCCATCGCACTGCATGGGGTTAGGTCCCGCCCCGAAGCACATCGGCCCGAGTGCCGGAGCCTTGAATGCGCAAGCCTGACAAAGTGATAAATTTGGAGCGACCTCCCGTGGTGGAGTCTGCCATCCTGGTGAGACTGGCCCTTCCCAGCGATTCGGATGACGAGATCGAAGAGTCTCTGGAGGAGATGCGGCGTCTCGCGTGGACGGCCGGCGCGGAGGTGCTGTGCACTGTCGTGCAGTACCGCCCGGACGTATGTCCTGCCACCCTGATCGGCTCGGGGAAGGTGAAGGAACTACGAGCCACCTGCGAAGAACTCGAAGCGGACGTCGTGCTGGTGGATTCCGACCTCACACCCACGCAAGGGTCCAAGTTGCAGGAAGCGCTGGGCGTGAAGGTCCTCGACCGCACGCAACTCATTCTCGACATCTTCGCGCAGCGCGCGCAGACCAATGAAGGTAAGCACCAGGTCGAGTTGGCGCAGTTGCAGTACGCGCTGCCCCGCCTGACCGGGCGCGGCGCCGAGATGATGCGACTGGGCGCGGGCATCGGAACGCGCGGTCCCGGCGAACAGAAGCTCGAAGTGGATCGCCGCGTCATTCGCAAGCGCATCAATCGTCTGAAGGCAGACCTCGACGAGATCCGGAAGCACCGGCGCTTGCAGCGCAAGTGCCGCACCGAAGGCAGCGTGGGGACGGTCGCCCTGGTGGGATACACCAATGCGGGAAAATCCTCGCTCTTGAATGCCCTGACCGAGTCCCACACCCACGTGGAAGACAAGCTCTTCGCCACCCTGGACCCGTGCAGCCGGCGCTGTCCGCTGCCCAACGGCGGACAAGTCATCATCACGGACACCGTGGGTTTCATCCGCAAGCTGCCGCACTCACTGGTGGCCGCGTTCCGCGCTACCCTGGAAGAGGTCAACGAAGCGGACCTCATCCTGCTCGTGGCGGATGTCTCGCATGAAATGGTCGCGGAGCACATCGCCGCGGTGAATGCCGTGCTCGACGAGATCAAGGTCGAGAACAAGCCCATCATCCGCGTCTTCAACAAAATCGATGTGGCGGATCCCGCCTTCGTGCGGACCCAGTTGCACGGGCCGGGGGACCCCATCGCGGTTTCCGCGAAGACCGGGGAAGGCATCGAAAAACTCCTCAAGCGAATCGAAGACGTAGTGTCTGTGCAGCGGGTTCGAGTCCGTTTGCGCATCCCGCAGTGCGAGGCGGGTATTGCGGGCCGCGTCTACCAGGAAGGGCGGGTCCTCGACCGGTGTTACGAGGATAACAGCATTTTGTTGGACGCGGAGATCGACGCGGCCCTCGCTGGCCAGATGGAAGCGTATGTGGAGCGCAGCGAACCCGTAGCGCCATCGCTCGACGCGGCGTGTGTGCAGCATGCATAGGCCGAACGGTGAAATCGATGTTCTGGCCACGGCGCCCGCGGGTATACCCGAAAAGGTGGCCGCCGCGATGCCGCGGGTACGGATGGCGGCGATCATCGTCGAGGATGACCGGCTCTTGTTGGTGCGGCATTCCAAGGCGGACCGCTCATACTGGCTGTTACCGGGCGGCGGACTCGAGTTCGGCGAGTCCATGGAAGCGGCCTTGCGCCGCGAACTGATGGAAGAGGCAAACCTGGAGATTCGGGTCAAGGATCTGGTCATGGCGAACGACACCATCGACCCCAATGGCTCACGCCACGTGATCAACCTCTACTTCACCGCGGAGGTCCTATCGGGTGAGCTTCGCTGTGGGAACGATCACCGTCTTGAGGAAGTCCGCTTTGTACCCTTGAGGGAAGTGCCATCCCTTCACTTCTATCCCGACACGCGCCCGGCCCTGTTGCCCGCGATCCAGGCGGGCTTTCCCGGCCGTGCCGCGTATCTCGGAAACCTGTGGAAGGAGCAGTAGACCGATGAGTCTCGCATCCGGAGCGCTGTACAACGGCACAGGAGAAACACGGTGCGCGTAGCCTTTCTGAATCCCATGTTCGGAACGGACTTCACGAAGTCGGCGCGTTGGTTCGCGCGGTCGCGCGGGCGGGTCCAGCGGCATCCCGACTACTTCTGCATCGCCGCGGGCGTCGTGGAAGCGGCCGGACACGAGATCTTCTTCCTCGACGCGCAGGCCAAGAACATGCCCACGCCGGCCGCGTTGGAGAAACTCAAAACCTTCAAGCCGGACATGGTCGTCTATCAGGCGTCCACACCGTCCATCGACGCGGATATTGAATCGGCGCGTCTGTGCAAGGAGGGCCTTGGCGGTCTCCATGTCATGATCGGGCCGCACGTCACCGCCGAGCCCGAGGACACGCTGAATCGCGCGGACGGGGCTGTGGACGCCGTGGCGATCGCTGAATATGACTACACATTGCGCGATCTCGCCAACGGCGTTCCGCTACGCGACTGCCAAGGCATTGCGTGGATGGATGGCGGCGCCTTTGTGCGCAATGCGGACCGGCCCTACATCGAGAACCTCGACGAGTTGGCGTTTCCCGCGTGGAAGCACATCGACATCTATGACTACCACGATTTCGGGAAGTTGTTCCCCTTCCTGACGCTGATCAGTGGGCGCGGCTGCCGCGCGAAGTGCACCTTCTGCCAGTTGCCCCAAGTGATGAACGGCCACCAGTACCGCGTCCGCAGCGTCGAGAACGTCGTCGATGAAATTGAATATGACATCAAGCTCTTTCCGAATCTGAAAGAGATTATGTTCGAAGACGACACCTTGACCATGCGCAGCTCGCAGGATCGCCTAGTGGAGTTGTGCGAAGCGATGATCCGGCGCAAGGTGGGCATTTCCTGGAGCGCGAACGCGCGCGTGGACGTCAACGACCTCGAGGTCCTCAAGTTGATGAAGCGCTCCGGGTGCCGCTGGTTGTGCGTCGGTTTCGAGTTCGGCGACCAGCAGGTCCTCAACAACGTCAAGAAGGGCGCCACCATCGCGCAGATGCACCGCTTCGCGCAAAACGCCGCGAAGGCCGGTATCCGCGTGCACGGGTGCTTCATGTTTGGCGGTCCGGGCGAAACGGAAGAAACCGCGCAAAAGACGCTCGACCTTTCCAAGCGGTTGCCCATCGATACCGCCCAGTTTACGGCGGTGGTCGCGTATCCCGGCACGGCCTACTATAATTGGGCCAAGCAGAATGGGTACCTCAAGCAGACGGCGTGGCGCGACTGGGTGGATGAGAACTTCGAGCAGCGCTCCACGCAGGAGTTGCCGGGACTCACCGTGGAACAGATCAACGCGTTCATCGACCGCGGCCTGCGCGACTTCTACTTGCGTCCAAGCCAGATGTGGCGCATGCTCCGAAATATCCAGAATGTGCCCGACCTTCGTGCAAAACTTCACGGGGTGAAGAGTTTCGTCAGCTATTTTCGGAACAAGGAAAGGGCCTTTACAGGCTTCGTGGGGAACAACTGATGTACCGGAAACACATCGCTCGGCTTGCCCTCGGCTCCCTCCTGCTTCTCGCCACGCTCGGTTGTGCGACCTCCAAGGGCGCGGACGCGCTCGAAGATCCCAATGGCAATTTCCATCTCCACGTGTACATGGATAGCTACCGCTACGCGGTGGTGCCCATGGACGTCAAGGTGTGGATCGATGGGCGGCCCGCCGTGGACCGCAACTTCAGCAGCTCGAAGGGGCATTACGACGATCAGTTCCGGTTCACTCTTGCGCCCGGCACGCACACGCTCAAGGCCGTCACGCACAAGGGCAGCGCCGAGATCGAGCGCAGTTTCGAGATGAAAGAGCGCACCTTCGGCGCGCTGTATTTCACGCCGTCCTCAAAAGCGGGCGAAGGCGGCTGGACGTTTAAGGTGTCGGATGAGCCCATCTACGCGGCTCCCGGGGGAGGAATTCAGTAAGTGCGTTACGCACCGCTGATAGCGGCTTCGCTCGCGCTCGCGATTCTGCTGACGGGCTGCGAAACGACCGAGTCCCGAAGCGAATTGCCCATTGTTGGCGCCTCGGGAAAAGCCGGCGCGAAAAAGGGAGACGTATTCCTCAAGGTTTTTGTGGATGACCAGGCAAAGTCGGAAGCGCCCGTGGATATCCAGGTGGCTGTGGACGACAAGCCCGTGATCAGCCGGTCATTCTACTTGGGTAAGGACAGTGACGATGGGCAGTACCAGCTTACCCTTCCCAAGGGAACGCATGTGTTGAGCGCCATGTCGCAGCGCGGCAAGGCGCAGATACGGCGCAAGTTCCGCGTCACCGATGACGACAAGTTCATCGAGTTATACGTCACCGACAACGGCCGGGTGCGCCTGACGCGCGAGTCGAAGATCCGCATCCTCAAGTTCGTGATCAAGAATTACCGGAAACCCCAAACCAAGAACTTCAACCGGCACATGTGGATGCGTCTCACGATGGAGTCATCCGGAACGATGCGGCCGACAGGCGAATCGGACGCCGTGGCACAACTTCAAGTGATGCCCGCCGGTCCGCCACCCAATGGAGCTAAGAGCGCGTATGACGGATAGGAAAGGCAAGATGGGTGGTGCGGCGGCGCATGCGGTGGGCGAGAGTGCTGGTCCCAAGGGCAATGGGCGTCACGCCGCACAGACCGACTCTGGGCACGCGGGCGAATCGCTCGAAGTGTTCGACACGCTTCAGACCCGCATCCTCACGCACTGGCACGAAGCGCGACAGATCCTCGATCGCAAAATGCCCGCGCCACGCACCGCCATCGTTTATCCAACCTACGTGTGCAATCAGGATTGCCTGTGGTGCGAATACAACGCGGAGAACACGAACAAGAACCTGACGCGGGTCATGTCCCGCGAGCGGCTGTTCAAGCTCATCGATGATTTGCGCGACCTCGGCGTGCGCGGTGTCGAATTCTGCGGCGGCGGCGAGCCGACGCTGCATCCCGACCTGGCCGAGTTGATTCGCGATATGAATGCGAAAGGCACCAGCGTCGGCCTCCTGACAAACGGCACCAAGCTCAAAGGGGAACTCGCGTCGGCCCTCGTAGATTGCGCCAGCTACGTCCGCGTGGGGTTCGATGGCGCCACACCGGAGACCGCCAACGCGGTCAAACGCCCTCGCACGCCGGAGGCGCGATTCGAGGCCGTGTGCGAGAACATTGCTGCGATGATTGCCCTGCGCAATGAGCGCAAGACGCGCGTGCGCATCAGCATCAAGGTCGTGCTGGACGCCAACAACGTGCACGATCTGGAAGGTTGCGTGGAACTCGCGCTCCGCCTGGGCGCGGACTCGATCCAGTTCAAGGCGGCCCGCCTTGTCGCATCCGAACTCTCCCCGGAGCAGGGCGATGCAGTCAACCGCGAGTTGACGGGACTCCGCCAACGTTATCCGGGCATGGCCATCGTGGGCGGCACCGAGAAGATCAACATGACCACGCACTGTTGGTTGACGCCATTGCAGCTTACGGTCGATCCAATGGGCGAGGTGTATCTTTGCTGCTATTACCGGCATCGCAAGGATCGGCACACGATCGGCAACTGCTTTGAAACGCCGCTGCGCGACCTCTGGTACAGCGAGGATCATTGGAAGGCGATCGAGGGCATCCAGCCGCACGAGTGCAACAACCTGGACTGCCGCTTCGTGAAATACAACCAGATCATGAACGAAGCCATGGTGGATCACGATGCCCAGTTTGAATTCATCTAGGCCATCTGCCCATTCAGCGCGAAGCGCAATGCTTCCCCCTTTGAAGGGGGCAGACGCGAAGCGTCGAGGGGGATGTGAGTGCGCCGTGACTCCAGGTGCGCACTCAGGCTTTGGGATTGAAAAGAGAAGAACATTCCCCTTGATCCCCCTTCAAAGGGGGACCTTGCGACCCTATAGCTATTTTGATGTATCTGTGGGTTTTGTTGGCGGCCCCAAGGTGCGGGACAGCAAAAGAAGACTTGGAGAGGAGGGGAGCGCATGAAGATCCTGCTCCTCAATCCGCCGGGAGCGTTTTGCCGCGCAGGCTCACGCTGGCCGCATAAGCGCAAGCCCAAGGCCGTCGGCATTGATTACCATCCTTTCCCATTCCAACTGGGGTATGCCGCGGCGCGCCTGTTTGCCGATGGGCATGATGTCCGCTTCGTGGATTGCATTGCCTCCGGAGTATCACTCGACGAGTTGAAGGACATTGCCTCCGACTTTCAGCCGGACGTGGTCTTCATGGAGACCAGCGCGCCGAGCTGGGCCGACGACCTCGCCACCATGCGCGCGCTCGGCAAGCCCACGATCGCGGGCGGCGCCCACGCCACGGCCACACCGCAAGAGCATATCGATGCTGGTTTCGCAGGCGTCATTCACGGCGAATACGATCAAGTTATCAGCGAGGCTGTCACGCTGGAACCCAAGCCCTGGCTTGCGACTCAACACACCCCGGCCACCGAGTTCGTTCCCCTCGTGCGGGACCTGGACGCAATTCCGCATCCCGCGTGGGAATTGATGGCGATGGAGAAGTACAACGACCCCTTCTGCAAGGGGCGATCCGTGACCGTGTTGACCTCTCGCGGTTGTCCGCTCGAGTGCGGATTCTGCACCATCGCGCCATTCGCGGGGAAGCGGAACTACCGCCGCCGCGATCCGAAACACGTGTGCGACGAGATCGAAGCGTTGATCCGCCGCTATCATCCCGACGAGTTCTACTTCGACGACGACACCATCACTATCAACCGCAAGCACCTTCTCGCGTTGTGCGACGAGATCAAGTCGCGCGGCTTCGGCATTCCGTTCAGTTGCATGGGCAATGCGGTGATTGAAACTGATCTCGTGGCGGCCATGGCCGAGGCGGGATGCAGGGCGATCAAGTTCGGCGTGGAGAGCGGAGACCCCGAGGTGCTTCGCCAGATTCCGAAGGACCAGAAGCCGGAAGATGTCGTGCGCACCGTGCGCGATTGCCGCGAGTTCGGCATCCAGACTCACGCCAACTTCCTGGTGGGTCTGCCCGGTGAAACGCGCGAGAGCGCATTGCGAACCATCGATTTCGCCATCGGCTTGAACACACACACGCTGCAGTTCGCGATCGCCACGCCGTATCCCGGCACGCAATTCTACGAGCGCGCGAAGCAAAACGGCTGGCTCACAAAAGAAAGCTGGATGCAGTTCGACCCTGCGGGCGAAGCCGTTGTCTCGTATCCCGACTACACCGCGCAGGACATCGCGGAGATGTACGACCTGGCCTGGAGCCGCTGGCAGTGGCATATGCTCACACACCGCCCCGCAACCCTGATGCATCACTTCGGCAACGCATTCCGGCGCGAAGGCATCGGCGGCATGGTTCGTCTCGGCAAGTACAGCGCCAAGCGCTTCTTCAAAGTGGTGGGGGCACACTAATGCGCATCGCCCTCATCAACCCCAGCGTGCCCAAATCGCTCAAGAAGGAAAACCTCGGCCTTGCGTATCTGTCCGCGTGCCTCCAACGCGACGGGCACCAGACGCGCATCATCGACGAGATCGCGGGGCAGGACGTCGAGACCGGCCTGGACGAATTCCGCCCGGACATCGTGGGCATCTCCTTCATGACTATGTATGCGCTGCGCGCGTATGAGATCACGGATCGTATCAAGAAGGAGCGCGGCCTGACCGTGGTCATGGGCGGCGCCCATCCGACCGCCATGCCCGAGGAAGCCCTGGCGCACGCGGACTGCGTAATACGCGGTGAGGCTGAATGGTCTTTTCCACAGGCGATCAGCTCAGGCAAGCTCGAAGGTATCATCGAGCCGAGCGTGCCCCCGGAGTTGGACGCCATTCCTGAGCCCCGCCGCGACCAGTTGAACCTGGATCTTTACGCGGAAGCGGGGGAGGAAATCGCGGGATACTCCTACCGGACGCTCGGCATCATCACCAGCCGCGGTTGTCCCTTCGTGTGCAATTACTGCATCAACTCCAAGCGCGAAACAAAGCTCCGCTTTCACAGCCCGGAGCGGGTCGTGGAAGAGATTCGCTATCTCGTCGACCGCCACCACATCGAGAGCATCGCCTTCTTCGACGAGTTGATGGCCACCGACATCGATCGCTTTCGCGCAATCTGCGAAGCGATGATTGCGAGCGGCCTGCACCACCTCAAGTGGGAGTGCCAGATTCACGCACGCCGAATCCGCCCGGATGTTCTCCAACTGATGAAGCGGGCGGGCTGCGTCCAGGTCACCATAGGTTTTGAGAGCGGCAGTCAGCGCATGCTGGACCGCATGGTCAAGCACTCCACCGTCGACGCGAACATGGAGGCGGCCCGCAACATCCACGAGGCGGGCCTGCGCGTGCGCGGCTGTTTCATCATCGGCACGCCCGGCGAAACCGTGGAAGACGTCGAGCTGACCCGTAGGTTCATCCGCGACGCGAAGATCGACTTCGCGTCCCTGCATTACCTCACGCCCTATCCGGGCACCGCACTGTTTGATGAGTTCCGCGAAGAAATCCTGGAGTCCGGCATCACGTGGGACAAATTCACGGCCGGCGATCCGGATACCTTCAACTGCAACAAGAGCATGCCTCCGGAATTGCAGAAGCGGCTTTTCCTCAAGCTGAGCGCGCGCCAGGCGTTCCGCAACTACACCTGGCCCGAAATGATCAAGCGGGCCATCCGCAATCCCCGCCACGCCGTGCATGTCGTCTCAAATATGATGTGACCCCGCCGGCCAGGCGCCAACCACCTGCAAGGAAAGAACCGGTCCGATCCGACCGATCCGTCCCATCCATCCGATGCTTCTTGCGCAGCGCGCAAGCAATGAAAAAGGCCGCCACCTCACACGAGGTGGCGGCCCGAATACTTGCTCTCAGCCGCCTACAGCGACTCGAAATTCCGCTGCAGCGGAGTCCGCTCGTCGGTCACAAGCTGCTTCTGAGCGAGCTGCTCCAGTTTCTCCTCGAAGCCCGGCGTGCGGGATGCGAAGATCTGGGCTTCGATGTTGCTCGCCGCGTTCTCATCCTTAATGTCGATGAGCGCGTACTTCGGCGTGCCGCTGGCTTCCACATTCTGGTAGATGCCGATGTGCTTGCCATCCAACGTGCGGTACAGCACGCCCCAGTTGCCGTTCATCACGCATTCCGCCCAGCCCATCGTCGTCGTGCCGAAGCGATCCGTCACGGGAAGCTTCGCGAAGAAGTACTCGCGCGCGCGCGCAATCTCGAGTTCCTGAAGGTACAGCGTCGTGTACTCATCCAGGAGCACCGGGTCCACCCAGTTCATCCCCGCGGCGCGTTCCTTGAGGGATTCCACGGCCGCGATGCGGCTGTCCTTGGAATACTTCTCGGGAACCAAGGGGCTGCTCTCGTTGACGAGAATCGCCAAGCGCTCAATGTTGCTCGCCAGCGTTTCCTTCGTCTGCATCCGGCGGAGATTGGCGTCCTCAAGTTTTCCATTGAGCGTTTCGAGGCGCGCCGTCTCTTGAAGGAGCCCTTCCTGGCGCGCCTGCGTGATGGCGTGATCGTTCTTCAGGCGGTCGAACTCGTCATTTGCCTGCACGAACGCCGCGTTGGTCTCCTCCAGGTCCGCCTTCGCCGCTTCAAGTTCCGTCGAAACCGTTGTGTACTCGCTGTTGGCCGCATCCCGCTTTCCGGTCAGGTCGGTGATCTCGGCGGTGAGTTGCGTCTTCTGGTCGACCAGAGTCTGGATATCTACGGCCGACATTGGCTCGCCCGTAGGGTTCGCATTGAGGAGTTCGTCCCTCTGCTTCTTCACTTGGTTCAATTCGGTGGTTAACGTGGCGACTTCATCTTTGGCAGGATTCGGAATGCCCGGCACATAGGGTGCGGCGAACAAACCGCCAACCAGACCAACGATGACGGCGACCAACCCCACAAGAGCGCCCTTGCCGCCACCGCCGCCGCCTTTGGCCGCGCCACGCGCTGCCATTGGGGCCGGGGGCGGGGTCATCGCCGTCGGGGCCGCCGTATCAGGGCCGAAATCCGGTACGGGCGTGCCTTGGGCGAAACCGCCGCCGCTACCCATGCCGCTTCCAAACGCATCCGCATCAAAACCTGCTCCGCGATCCGCTCCGAACATGGGTGTCTCCATCGCCTGCGTGGGCGCCGATGTGTCCGCGGCGGCACTGAATCCGCCTGTTCCTCCAAACGCACTGTCGAATAGGGGGGTGTCAATGTCGGACTCAGGGCCCGGAGGCGCTACTTCGGGCGTCTCCGGAGTGAAGTCGCTATCGGCGGAAAGATCTTGGAACCCGGTGCCCGACGGTGTGTCGAGCCCGCTGTCGGAAGAAGGAGTACCAAACACCGGCGTGCTGCCGTAGCTTGCGGGTGGCGGCTTGATGGCCCCGCCCGTCGGCAGCGGTGTTTCAATGGGTATGTCGCTAATGGGGGGGAGCCCGCCAATCGAGCCCCGGCCCGAGCCGGAGTCCGAATCGATTGAACTCAGTGGCGGCAATCCACTATCGAATCCTCCCCCGGAGGAAGACTCGAAGTCGCTCAGCGGAGGAAGGTTCCCCAGTCCGCCGCCGCCAGTCAAGGCTCCGAAATCGCTGTCCCCCGAATCAGCAGTACCGAAGGCGTCATCCTTATCTTCGGAATCGCCCTGTTGGTTACGGCCTTTTTCATCAGCCATCGAATCCACCTCCATGGATTGTAAAAGAAGGACTTATCCACCCAGTTGAGCACGGCCATTCTAGCATGGGGTACCCAAGGTGTCAAGAAAACCCTGCCTTCCTTTTCAGTGCGAACGCGCTCCCCAAAAACGACGCAAGTTCTGTGTTTTTCAGCGCATGGAACAAGCGTCTTCCCGGTCCAGACTCATTGCACAATCTTACGAAAACCACGAAATCCATGCCCGTCGGCGTGCGTTTTCGGTCCACTATTCCTGGGGCATTACCACGCCTATCGTTAGTAACAAATTCGCGTAAATGCGCTGTTCCCCCGTCACAACCTGAAGACAGGTGTCCGGACCGGACGCCTCCTCATAGAACTCATAACGCCCGTAGCGCGTCAGCTCGATCGACGGCATCATGCGCTGGAACTCCGCGAAGATGGCGGGTTGCGGCCCCTCTTCCGGTTCCATCACCGCGGCATCCTCGACGGGAATGGCCGTAAGAATGGCCGAAAGCACATCCGTGACTTTGACAAGTCCGGGAGCGAGGTTCAGGTAGATCAATGACGCATTCTCGCCCAATCGCGTACTACCGGGATAGTTACCGTCCGTAATTAGAATGCGCGATCCGTGGCCGGCCGCGGCCAGCGCTTCGAGGATTTCGGGGTGAATCAGCCGTTGCTTTAGCATGGTGCTCCTTACCGCTCGGGCGCCCCAGCGCCCTCTGACCCAGTTCTATCCGCCTGGCCCCTCGTCAGGACTGCCCGGGCGCGGCACCCGAGGTCGCTGGCGGCAGGGCTTGAAGCATCGTGTCGATCTGCTGTTGTAGCTCCGGGAACTTGGCTCTACCGCTCTCGAGCATGGTACGCAGGTTGTCGAACTGCCGCACCGCCGCGAGCGTCTCGGCCATGCCGAGAAACGCCGTGCCCACCGCCTGACGCGTCTGCTCATTGGGCTCGACGCGAAGCACAGTCCCGAAATGCTCGGCGGCCGGCTGGTAACGCTGTTGCTCGAAGTAGATCCGCCCGAGCGACACGTGAGACTCCAGCTCGTCCTCCCAATAGGTGTCGGCCAGGGTGGCGTCTTTGGCCTTCTTGTCCGCGTACAGCGCGACCACCCGATTGTAGTAGCGCCTCGCGCCGGCGATATTGCCCGACAGGTCTTCATAGGTGACCGCGAGATTGTAGTTCACGCGAATCGAGTTGGGATTGTCCTCCAGGGTCGCGAGGTAGATCGATTCATTGCTGCGCCAGTCCCGGTTGCGCGTGACCGTCTGCAACAGGAAGAAGGTCCCCGCGAGAAAGATCGCGAATGCGAGCGCGGTCCGCAGCGCGGCGTTACGGCCGACTGGCGCGAAGAGTTCAAACACGACCGTGAGAAAGCCCGCCAAGGGCACGTACATCCAGTGCTCGGCCAGGGGCGCGTTCAGCGGGAAGATCCCGGAAATGGGAATCCAGGTGATCAGAAAGAGCGCCGCGCCGAACCAGAGGCGCGTCCTTCCGGTCTTCAAGGCCCAAACGGCCACCGCGAGAATCACGGCCACAACGAGCAGCCCCGCCAGAGCCGCCCAGCCGGGCACCTCGGCCAACGTGCGTTCCATATGCAGGTTCGTGGGCGCGACAATCAGCTTCACATACACCGCGAGCGACTGCATGGATTCCACGGTGCGGGTCAGCAGGCCTGAAGTGTTCGCGCTGGTTTCATCGGAGAAGCGAAGCACGGTCATTCGGAGGATGCCATAGACCACCACCAAGGCGAATGAACCAATCAATGCGGCATACGGCGGGGTGCTGGCTGGAGCCGCCTCTGTTTCGCCCGCCTTGCGCTTCACCCACATACCGATGACAAGCGCGAGCAACACGAACGGAAAGATCGTCGCCGACTCCTTGCAGAGCAGTGCGAGTGCGAAGCACACCCAACAGAGCACCGCGCCCATCCAGCGCCTGCCACTCCCAAGGGCGAAAAACAGCCCGGCGAATCCAAAGGCCGCCGCCATGGGGTCGGCGCGGCCGCTGATGTACGCTACGGCCTCGGTGTGGAGCGGGTGGACGACATACAGGAGCGGCACCGCAGCCTGGACGAAGCGCGGCGCGCCCAGGCGCGCGAGCACCAGAAAGAAGGCCAGCGCGGCGGCCGCATGCCACAACACGTTGGTGATGTGGAAGAAGAACGGACTGACGCGAGGCACCTCCTCCGGGCTGGGGGCAGGGGTGGGATCACCGGCCTTGGACAGGGCGAAATCGACGAGAAACGACGTTGAGACCAGCGGGCGATAGAAGTTCCCCTGGCCACGGCCGTAGGCGTGCTGGTCCTTCGTGAACAGCTCCGTGAGGCGGCCGTTGGTCACATCTTCGTGGAGCAACACCGAGGACACGTCGTCCCACACGAAGTCGCCGGGAAAGGTGTTGACGTAGGCCACGAACGCGGCCGACACCACCGCAAGACAGACCAGGAACCGAAACCCGCTTTCGCCGATCATTGCCATGAGCGCATGTACACCTCGAAGAGGTCCCCTGTTCTGAGATACTCCATCCGCATGCCTCGGCGCTTCCCGATGATCTTGTGGAACTTCAGGCCCAGAAACTCCTCGCCTTCGCGCACCCGGAGATGCTGGACCTCGCCGGTCTCCGGCAGATACACCTCAAGGAACGCATTCACGGTGGGCGGATTCGACTCGCGGTCCTCATACCACCCGCGCAGCATGACCACGGGCCGGTTCTTTTCGATGGTTGCCCATTCCTCGTGTCGCGCCAGACGCGGATTATCGGGGTCGATGGTCCGGATCAAGCTGCAAATCATCAGGACGGCGAGGCCGTTCTGGGCTTCGCGGGCTGTCTTGAGCGCGTCCTCGAGGTGACGTTCCACGCCGTGCAACGCCTCTTGGCCCGCGGGAGTCCCGGAGTACTTCGATACGACCCCCTGCACGTATGCCAGCGACTGTTCCGCATATCCGGGAGGTAGCGGCGTTTGACGCGTGAGGGTCCCCACAAAATCGTATATCGGTTGCAGGCCCGCCTCGATCTCCGCCTGGATCGCCTCTTTCGTCTCAGGCGTCTGCCCGGGGACGGCAGGCGGCTGCGGTAGTTGGTCTACGTCGCAGCCGCCGAACCCCAGTATAACCAGCGGCGCCAATCGCGCGGCGATACGCAGTCTGAACCTTACGCTCAAGGCGCCGGGATCCTCCGCGTTCTCGAACCTACTTCTTCACGTCGAACGACGTGTCCGTCTTGAGGTATTTCAGCCGCACACCCTGGTTGTTGCCAATGATCTTCTCGAGGATGAGCCCATAGAACTCTTCGCCCTCACGGACCTGCTTGTCGACGACTTCCCCAGTAGTGGGCAGCAAGATCTCCAGAAAGACCGTGGTCACCCCATCTTGCTCAAAGACCCCCTTCATCGTGACCACCGGACGGCTCTTCTCGTCCATGGCGCGCTGACGATACCGCGACGTCCGGGTATTCCCCGGGTCCAGCACGTCCACCGCGTCGCACAAGTTCACGACAAAGTCCCACTGTTCGGATTGGTGGGCTTCCTTCAGCTTCTCGACGAACTGATTTTGAAGGCGTTTGCGCGCGCTTTCGCCGTTCAATTCCGTCTTCAAGCTTGCCACCTCTTTGGAAAGGGTCTCCACCATCGCCTTGCCGCTTTGTGGGTCAGGGCTGACGAGCGGTCCCACTTTCTCCATGACGCGCTGCTCCAACGCCTCAGCGGTAGGAGGCGGTGGGGGTGGCGGAGTGGGTGGTTCAGGCGGAGGCTTCTTGCACGCAACCAAGGCGGCGAGACACAACACGGCCAACACGGCGAATCGTTTCATCGTGATTCCCTCTGTCTACAGACGTTTCCGAGCAATGAGTGCTCGCACCGCAACGCGGCGACTCCTAAGTATAGGCGGAGGAAGGCCGGAAGACAAATTAATGCCGCGCCACGGTATGGCGGCGAGACGGCACTCCATCCCCTCACGTAGTATACCAGACCAAGCCATGCTTCCGCCCAAACGCGGCGCATGCCTGCACGTGGTCAGGAGCGCCGGCATCCCTGCCGGCTTCTTCACTTGCCGCAGAGTATGCCAGCTCCCTGCGCTTTCCCTTGGTGCCGACGCGAAATGACCAGGAAACGCGTGTCTCCATCCGAGCCTCCGTCTTGGGTGATTTCAGCCCGTATGGGCGAAAGATAATAGCCCAGCGATTCATCGCTGGGTAGCCTGGAAACCAGAATACGAGTCCCGTCAGGGACGATAGAGCAGGCGAGGTATCATCGGAAGACCATGTTCAAGAATAGATGGGATGTTTTGCATGAGAAGCATGACGTGAAATACGTGGTACTGGAGCTGGTATGGACTCTTTCGCCCCTGCCGGGGCTTGGGAAGTATGGGGTCCCGCGGACCCAGCGATGAATCGCTGGGCTATTATCTGTCGTCCCTATCGGGACTTTTTCACCGGGCCCAGACTTTGCGAGAAATCCGCAAGAACTCGGAACATGTCCGAAAATACACGGGAAGCATTATCCGATAATTCGGTACTCTCCAGTAGTGCGAAAGCCATGTAGCATGTGCGTTACTTTTCTGACATCCTGCACGTTAGGTAAGCTCGCGTGCGTGGGCCGTCTGTCACGGCCCACGTATGCATTGATTTTGTAAGGATACCTATGACGCACCCATGGCAATACGATGAATCGGTCCAGATTGGCACGGACTACCGCGATGAGAATGAAGTCCGCGAGTACGATGAGCGCATGCAGTGCCTTCGCGACGTGGCGAAGGAAGCCGCCGGTATTGCGGAAGCGATCGCGATCGAACCAGGCTTCACGGTTTGGGAAATCGGCACCGGAACAGGGGAGTGCGCGCTCCACTTGTCCCGCACGTGCAAGAAGGTCATCGCGTCCGACGTCTCGCCCGTCATGCTGGCGTATGCACGCCGCAAGGCGGAAGAGCGAGGCGTTGAAAACGTCGAGTTCGCATTGGGCGGCTTCCTCTCTGGATTTCAGCCCGAAACTCAAGTGGATGCCATCGTTTCACAACTGGCGCTGCACCACCTTCCCGATTTCTGGAAGGCCCGGGCACTCGACAACATCGCCCAGAAGCTGCGAAAAGGCGGACGCTTCTACCTCCGGGACGTCGTGTTTCCCTCGCAGACGCCGGACTTCGACGCCTATTTCGAGGCGCTCATTGCCGGTATACGCAAACAAGGGGGCGATGACTTCGCGGAGAAGACGATTCGGCACATCAAGTCCGAATTCTCCACGCTCGATTGGATCCTCGAAGGTATGCTGAACCGCGCAGGACTCAGACTCCTGCGGAAGGACTGCTCAGGATTCTTGATGGCGTATGTTTGCGAGAGGTGACTTCTTCATCCACCTTCAGTATCGGTGCGATCGGTGGACAACTATCTTCGTCTGGCCGAGGTCATGCCGCATTAGACTTTGAGCATTCTGGCCGTTCAGGCCACACGTGGGGAGCAGCCCTTCGCACGCGGCGCTTTAGTAAAGAGTCAGGGGGGAGAAGCGTCATCGTAGACGCGGTTTGTAACCGCGTCTCTTGGGCCTCGTGCCGCGCCTTCAGCGCTCAAGACTAGGGGGAAGGCGGTGTGGACCCAGGGCGGCGCTTCGCTCTGCCCTGGGCTAGTATGGGGCCGGTCCTTCAGACCTCAAGAGACCACACGCAGTTTCGGTAAATCGCCCTTCTCTATTGGCGTTCATTCGCGTTCATTCGCGTTCCTCCGCGTTCGTCTGCGCTCATCCGCGTCATCTGCGGACAGTCCCTCTTCCTTGGCTGCGCCCATGCCGCGCTGCATGTTTCCTGGCTTTCGTGGTGAGGCTCCGCGACCGCTCTTTCGGCGAACCTCTCAGGGGAAGTGGAATACCCCATCCTCGACGGCGGCTTTGCTCAACATGAAGAAACGCGAGCCATCGTCCTGTGGGTAACGTTCAAATTCCACATGCCCGTCCATGAACAGCACATTCGCGCTGAGCGGCGTGTGGTTCACCTCACTCCGGCTGAAGAAACCCTGGCCGGGCCGCACGGTGTCCCACATGACCGGCACCCCGGACTCCGCCGTGGCGCCCCCTGCGGCGTTATTGATGTCGGTAATCGTGAACCGCTCGACACCGTCCCGCAGCTTGGACACGGTCACTTCCACGCCCGTGCTGGGCAGCGTCACATACTGATCCTCCCAGCGCGTCGTGAAATTGACACTCAGGGCGCTCTGATTGTCCAGAATCCTCCCCATCGCCCCCATATCATCCGTGGTGCCAACATGGCGCGGCTCGATCATGTAACCCCAATACACGTAGGAGTAATCAGCCAGCGACGGATACTCGATCATCCTCTTAATGGGTTCATCGTAGGGCATCGTGCTCCATCCCGATCCGACTGGACGCAAGAAGGCCGCGTTACCGCTGATGGATCCAAACTCCGAGTCCGATGGACAGATCGTGATTTCGCAATCGGTGAGATACTCGGGATACAAATACACGCCATCAAAGCTGGACCAGCATTCAGCCGTCGAACTGTAAGGGTAATGGTAGGGCACCATCCGCGGCGGCCACTCGCCCTTGTTCTCGTCCGCGAACATGCGATAGATCTCGCCGAACTGCTTCAGATTGCTCGCGCACGACACACGCCGGGCGGACTCCCGCGCGCGCGACAGCGCCGGCAGAATCAACGCCATCAATATGGCGATGATCGCGATGACCACCAGCAACTCCACCAGTGAGAATCCGCGACTACTCTTCATGCTGCACCTCCCCCGTGTATACTTGCATGAGGGACAATCACGTGAGGGACAATCATGTGTGGGACCGGCGGCCTCGCCGGTCATCTTCGACCCCGCCCCTTTACCTCCGCCGCAACTTCTCCAGCAGCAATGGCTGCGAGATGATGGCCAGCGCGGGCACCATGCTCAGCCCCACCACTGCCAGTATGACGGTGAATCCCTCGAAAACGAGTGCATCCGACGTGACGAGTTCGCCTGACAGCCACAGGCCCATCCCCATAATGAACAAGGCCGCCACCATCATCCTGCGCGCGCGCGACAACGTGGCATCGGATAATGTCTGCCACGTAGTGGGGTGGCGCCACACTGCGGCGGTTATCACCGCAACCGCCACCGCGGGAATCCACACCAGCCAGAACATGTGGGTGTACTCGCTGACCCGCGAGAAATCCGAATTCACCATGGATTGATAGTAGAAGTAGCATCCAAACCAGAAGAGATAGACGAGCACCGGGATGCTCATCCACAGCAGCGACCAGAGCAGCAACCCGTAGGCGAGGAAGGCGAAGACAAAGAAGGACACCTCCTCCAGTTCCCCTGCGATTTCCCGTCCTCCCGACAAGGAAAAGCCAACCAGCGCACAGGCAATACACAGACACAGATTCAAGAGCACGCTCTGCACGCTCATACGAAGCCTGGCCCGCGTATATGCATCGGTCGACAAAGGCCGCGTGTACAGGAACGTCGACAAACCGGATGACGCGTGCCGGTAGTCCACGGAAAGCATGTACAATCCCGTGAAGAAGGCGCTGAAAACCGAGGCATACGCAGGAGCAACAACCAGAAACCCGGGAAGGTCGTCAATCTCGCCATCGAAGCAGAGTGCAACGATTCCCGAGACGATGACAAAGCAGAGCGTCATCCCGGGAAACACATAACCCTTCCGGCGCCACTCGTACCACATCTGGGCCTGCTGCGCCGTGGACGTAATTCTCGGGCCACTTCCAAGTACCCTGGCGGCCACACGACCCCAACTCGCACTCCCATCGGCGCCGGTTCGCCCGCGCAGTCCGCAGGCGAACGCAATTAAGAGGTGTGCCGCGGCGACACCAAACATGCCAAACAGAATGGTCGAAGGCTCCGTTGGGCGCGGCGCGGCCGCTGATTCCATCTCCGCCTGACGAATCGCCGTAGCATCCGCGCCTATCCGGCGCCGGGCGCCAAGTTCGCCGCGTCCGCGCTGCTCTGAAGCGCGCTCGCGCGCCAGATTCTGCGCCGCCAATTCCGACTGCGCAAAGAGAGAAGCAGCATCTCGGCGACGCCCCCCACGAGTCCCCTCAGAACCGGCTAGACCCAGTCTCTGCGAATACACCCCGGACATGGGCATGGCCGGGGGTTGTCTGCTCTCGTCTAGGACGATCAGGGCTCCGATGGCTATGGCGGGCAGCGCCGCTGCAATTATCGCGGTGGCCAGAGGCCGCATCGTACCCCACGACCACGCCACTGCCAGCACGTAGCTGAAGAGGAGCACCGCAACCGCCATGTCTACCGCAAGGCTGTGTTCGATTAACTCGCCAAACTCCACCCGCAACAACGTGGATAATGCCAGCGCCAGCAACGTGAAACTCAGCACGCGGTAGGCCAGATGCGCGGCGACCATCCAACTCGTCTTCACGGGAAGCGTGTAGTGCCGTGCCGGAATCCGCATGGTCAAGCTCTTCGGGTCTGCGAGCGAGAAGAGAAGAATGGCTCCATACATAAAGAGCGCAAAGCTGCACATCGCGTAACTGGGCAAGACAGGGTCTTCCCACATGGTATTGGGCTGTAGCCTGTGCACTTCGGCGAGGGAGTGCGTCACGCCAGCGCCCAGTACGAATGCCACAGCGAACGCGAGGTACGTCAGCCGCCAGTTCTCCCACAGAAGCGCGCCGATGGGACCTAGGGAGTGTGTCTTGTACGAACGCATGGTTCCTCCTTTTCGGTCTCAGCCGCGGCGCAAACGCTCGACGAGCATCGGTTGCGCGAGTATGGGAAAGGCCGGGCACAGCGCCAGCGCCAAAATGGCGGGAAGCACCGTGAGCATGCCGAACTGCGCCACCGTCGAATCCCATATGGAATTGAAGTCGCCGACCCACGCGATCACGCACAGCGCCGCGACCGACGTGTAAATCGCGAGTCTGGATGCCCACGGGAATGGCGTCTCGGCTTGCGCGTTTCGCCTCACCACATAGATCGTGGCTGCGATCATTGCGAGACTCGGTGGCCAGACTAGCATGAACGCGAAGAACGGGTGGGTACCGCCGTCAATCAGCTCATTACTGATCGTCACCAACACCAACCAGAACCAGAGAATCGCTCCAGGAATGGCCATCCAGTAAAGCGTCCACACCATCAAGACATAGCTCGCCGCGATCATGACCGCTCCCGGCAACCAGGTCCACGAGAGGTTGGCGTAGTAATGAAGAAGAGTCTCTGGCCGTGCGATTGTCGTCAGGACGACGCCACCGCACATGATGAGGAGACAGGAACCCATCGTCACGCTGACCGACTTTAGACTCATGATGAGCCGGGCTCGCGAATGGAGTCCGTTGTCTGCCGCGCGCGTGAACAGAAAGAGCCCAACACCGGAGATGCGCTGCCGGTAATCGTCGAGCGGCCCGAGTACCCCGGCGAGAATTGCCGCAATTGGTGCCGCATAGACAGGAAACAACATCATCGAGAGCCCGAGGGCGCCGAGCCTATTCCGAGGGACACTGGTATCGGCATACGTGACAAAGAAGAACACTGCAACCGCGACGAAGCTCAGCGTCAAGACCGGCAGCAGCCTTCCCTTGCGTTTCCATTCATAATTGACCTGCGCCTTGAGGGGACTGACCTTTCCGTCACGAGGACGCCACCCCAATCTCAGGAAACCGATGCGCCAAAGAAGCGGCAACGATGGATCCACATGGCGGCCCATACGCGCGCCTTCGATCGCAAGCCACCCAATCCCGAGCAGCGCGATCAGCAGGAGGAAGAGTCTCGGCACTCCAAGCGCATCCGTGGCCTGAATTACTGAACCGAGCTTCTCTTCCGCGTTGCTGACGGAAAGCACTATGGGCAGCATGACCAGCGACACAAAGAAAGGTATTCCTCCAAAGTTCCCGAAAGTCCACGCCAAGCATTGAAGGACCAGAAAACCGGCCATCGCTCCGGCCGCCGTCCCGAGTATTTGCACCGGCACGAATGTCAGCATCGCCATTTGGACCAGCGCCGACAGCAACGCCATCAACACGCCAATCAACGCCAGTCGGAAGAGCAGGTGCACCAGCGCCACCTTGCGCGGAGACACAGGCAGCGCATAGTGCCGCGCGGGAATGCGCGGCGTGACATCCTTGGGATCCGACAAGGAGAACACGAGCCACAGTGCGAAGAAGAACACCGGCCACACGGCCAACGCGTAGACTTCTTCGTCCAACTCGACATCATGGTGACCCTTCAGCCACCAATACGTGGTCACGGCAAAACCCGTCAGGGATAGCGCGGCTCCCAGCGCGAGGATTCCAAGAAACGCCCAGCGGCAACGCCGCCAGTCTTCCCACAGCAGCGCGCGGATAGCCTCTTTGCGTGGCAGTAAACCGTTCATCACACGGCCCTCCGTCCCGCCCGCGCCACGAAGATGTCCTCGAGGCTCGGAGTAGACTGCGCAACCACGCTCGCATTGAGCCGGGCCGCCGACGCCTTCAGGTCATCGAGCTGCCCATTGCAGACGGCCGTCCATTCCTTGCCCCGGCCCTCGATGGCGAGCGCACCTTCCAATATCGGCGCTTGCGCGGGCGGCTCATCGAAGTGCAGCGTGATCGAATGGTGCGTCGCCTTGATGTTCTCCATCGAATCGCACAGCACCACCCGGCTCCGGCTGATCATCGCCACCCGGTCCGCCACACGCTCGACTTCGTCGAGCAAGTGCGACGAGAACAAAACCGTGCGCCCTTCCTCCGCGACCGTGCGGATGATCGCGCCGAGGATATCCCGCCGGACCACCGCGTCCAGTCCCGACGAGGGCTCGTCCAGCAGCAACAGCGCCGGGCGGTGCGCCAATGCGGTCAGCAGGCCCGCTTGCGCGCGCTGGCCCCGCGACAGGTTCTTCACCTTCGCGTCCAGCTCCAGCCCGAAGGTCTGCCTGAGTTCCTCGGCGTAAGCGTCATCCCATTTCGGGTAGAACGATTTGGTGTACCGCAGCAGCTCGTGGATGCGCATCCAGTGCGGCAGGTCGTGGTCTTCAGACAGATAGCCTATCTGCCCTAGCACCTCCTCCGGATACCGGATCGGGTCCATTCCAAATACACTCACTACCCCCGTTTGGGGTTTCAAGAGTCCGAGGAAGTGCTTAATCAGCGTCGTCTTTCCCGCGCCATTCTCGCCCACTAGCCCGAACACGCCTCCGCGCGGCACCTGCAGCGACACGTCGTCCAGCGCGATGACCTTCCCAAACCGCTTCGATAGGCGGGTAACCTCAGCGATGGTTTCGCCGGCCGCTTGCTTCATATCACTCATTGGACGACCCCTCCTTGTCCGCGCCTTGGCTTGCCGAAAGCGCCCAGAACTTCTCGTGGACCATCTCCACCACGACCTCCACCGGAATATCCAATTGCCTGGCCTCCGTCACCAGGCCCGTTGTCCGCTCCTCGATAATCCGCTTCCGCTCCGTCCAGGCCAGCGGCGACCCCGTGTCCGACACGTAGGTCCCCGCGCCCTGCCGTTTGGTGAGCAGCCCCGCGATCTCCAACTCGCGATACGCGCGCGCCACGGTGTTGGGGTTGATGAGCAGTTGCTCCGCCAGGACGCGAATGGGGGGAACTTCGTCGCCCGCGGCCAGCCGCCCGGACGCCACGAGGTACTTGATCTGGCTCACGATCTGTAAGTAGAGCGGGACCCCGTTTTTGGGAGAGAGGTGTAGCTGCATGATGTATGATCTCCTCGTCCCTAGATTGTATCAATACTTTAATACAATTTTTGCCCCTTGTCAAGTCCCCCCAAAACCGGGTACGCTATTCACCGGTAAAGGGGCTGTAGTTTCTGCGACGATTCTCTTGTCACGCAAACGGCAATGGGGTATACTCTTGACATGATGGGGAGCGAAACTTCATCGCACGCACCGGCCCCGGGGTGGCTTTACCGTTGCGGCACTTGCCTGGCGCTGGTTCTTACCATTTCTCTCTTCCTTCCCGCCCTTTCCCAAGCTCAGTCCACCGTGCAGAATCGTACTGCCGTGATCCGGGCTCCAGGAGCCGTGCCGTCCTCTCATAAAGAGCGCAACGATCAGTTGAACCGCGCCCGCCGCCAGGAACAACTGAAGAACGAACTCCTCGAGAAGCGCAAGCTCTCCGGACGCCTCACCGGCATGGGGGCCTTTCAGCCCAAGGACGGCGGCGTCCCCATGTTGACCAACCGCACGTACAAATACCGGAAGCTCAATGGCTACCAGGAAATCAAGATCGACTTCGATCCCATCGTGGTGCCGAACCGTTATCGCATCCCACCGGCCATCTACAGCGACTCCCAGATCAACGAGCTGGTCACCATGTACTCCAAGCAGTATGGACTGGATGAGAACCTCGTCCACGCGATGATCAATGTGGAGAGTGGGGGAAATGCCAAGGCCGTCTCGAACAAGGGCGCCAGCGGCCTCATGCAGCTCATGCCCGGCACCGCCGCGGACATGGGCGTCGAGAACATCTTCGACCCCGCGCAGAACATCGCCGGTGGCACGCAATATATGTCCAAACTCATGGGCATCTTCGGAGGCAACGTGGCCTTCGCACTGGCTGGATATAATGCCGGTCCCGAAAACGTCAAGCAGTACGGCGGCATCCCGCCCTTCACGGAGACCCAGAACTACGTGCGCCTCGTACTCGATAGATGGCGGGCTTACAACGGTGGCGGCAGCTACGCATACGCCACGGTCGGGGGCACGCCTCCGGTAATCCCCACGCTCCCGAAAAAAGTGGCGAAGAACTCGTCGAAACCCGCGCCCAAGGCCCCCGTGCCGGACGCAAAGCAGAATGTCACCTTCAAGAGCGGCCACGTGCAAATCGCGGACCGCGTCGTCCAGGAAGGCGACTTCTACTACATCGAAGTCAACGGCGTGAACCGCCGCATCCACAAGAACCAGGTCGAATCCGTCCAGCCCGGCGAAGCCAAACTCGCCGCCAAGATGTAGGTCCGTCGAAGCAATTGCACCATAACCATATGAAGTGCTCTACGTAGGGCGGGATTGGTTCCCGCCTTCTTCCATTTCTCCTCACAATTTGACGGCGCCGAATCCCGGAGCTCCAAGATCGCCTGCCAGGAGCGCCGGCATCCCTGCCGGCTCTTGAGCAAACCAGTTGCTCTTACCACCCTGAAGAAGGCGGGACCCAATCCCGCCCTACGAAGAGCGCATCATGTATGGCTCCTCGTTCCGTTTCGCGTGTCTGTCTATTCCTGCTACACTCCCGGCATGAACGATCCCAACCGAAGTGCACGCACTCGCCGCAGTTTCTTGAAGGCAGCCAGCGTGGCCGCCCTATGTCCTTTCGCCGCGCACGCGGCGCCGCAGACCGCCACACCCTGGTTCCTCACCCAGGGTGTGATTCTGGGCGTCCGCGACATGGAGACCTACGACTGGCCCGCCCTGGCGAAGGCCGCGGGCCTCACGACGCTGGCGACCCACATCACCCCCAGCGAAATCGCGGCCTTCGTGAAGACCGAGGCGGGCCAGCGCTTCCTCGATGGCTGCAAGACCCACGGCATCGCCGTCGAGCACGAACTGCACGCCCTGGGCGACCTACTCCCGCGCGATTTCTTTGACAAGGACCCGTCTATGTTCCGGATGAACGAACAGGGCGAGCGCGTGCGCGAGTACAACCTCTGCGTCCATTCGAAGGCCGCCCTCGACGTCGTCGCGGAGAATGCCGTGTCCTACGCCAAAGCCTTACCCTCGACCTCCGGCCGCTACTTCTTCTGGATAGACGATGCCATGCCCATGTGCCGCTGTCCCGAATGCCGTGCGTACTCGGACTGCGACCAAGCTCTGATTTTCGAGAACCGTGTGCTTGGCGCAATACGTCAGATCCACGCAAGCGCAACCCTGGCGCACCTTGCTTACGTCAACACCCTCGACCCGCCCACTCAGGTGAAACCCGACCCCGGCATCTTCCTGGAATTCGCGCCCATCGAACGTCGCTACGATGTGCCGTTTCGCCAGCGCGATGCGACCGGCACCCCCGCCACCATCACCCACGGCCGCTTGCTCGACGCGCTCGATGCCAACCTCGAGTACTTCGGTAAGGACAACGCGCAGGCGCTCGAATACTGGCTCGATGTGTCCCGCTTTTCCTCATGGAAGCGCGACCGGATTACCGATATTCCTTGGAACGATGCCGTGTTCCGCGACGACCTGGACCTCTACGCCTCGCGCGGCATCCGCCACGTCACCACCTTCGGCGTGTGGATCGACGCGGACTACATTCAACGATGGGGCGCCGCCCCGATTGAAGCATACGGACGTGGGCTTTCGCGCTGGAGTCTGCGCGAAGGAGCGCCGGTGCCCATCGAGTGACAACGGGGGAGAGGAGTACAGACGTGCATACGAGGGGGAAAGCCTTGTGGTTCGTGGTTGCAGTCATGGCGTGTTTGCCGCAATTGACCGCTGCGGTCAGCAGCGAAATTCGCGAGATCGGACCCTTCTCGCCCAAGAAAGCCGCTGCTCACCAACGGCTGCTCCAGGAAGCCTTCGATGCGGCTGGGCCCGGCTACCACGAGTTCCGCATCACACCCGGCGAATATCGATTCGCTGATCCCAAGGGCGTTCGCATCCCTGGCAACTGCACGGTCGTCATGGAAGGTGTCCGGATAGTGTGGGAGGCCGAGGTGAAGGAAGACGGCCAGACCTTCCTTTTGGAAAACGTCTCCAACGTAGTTCTCTCCGGCGGCGAAATCATTGGACGTCGCGACAAGTGGTCCCCCGGCACGAACATCGCTGGTGTGCGGGTCCTCGGCGATTGCCACGACATCCGCATCGCCTATCTCACCTGCCGCGACCTCACGAGCAACGCCGTTGGTTTCTTCGGCGAGGAAAGCAAGCCGATGAGCAACGTAACCCTGAAAGAGGTCCGGGGCTACAACTGCTGCAACTACTACGGCGACTACCTGGCCACGCCCCGAGGCCCCGCCGAAGGCAGCAAACGCGAAGACCAGGGCGCCGTCGCGATGTACTACGTGAACGACTGGCTCGTCGATGCCTGTTGGTTTGAAGGCTCGCAGTCGGACGGCACCCACTTCTTCCACTCACACCGAGGCCGTTTCGTGAACTCGGTCGTCCGGGGCAGCAAAATGGGCGGTTACTTCCTGGAAGGCTGCGAAGATGTCGTCGCGTCCGGCAACCACATCCTGGAGAACGGCTCGCGCGGGTGCACCATCGAGCGCAATAGCCGCCGCTGTACGCTCGCCAACAACATCGTCGCGAACAGCGGCCGGGAGGGCCTGTGGGCGCCCGACGTGGAAGGCATCATCGTCACTGGCAACATTTTCAGAACAAACGGGCGCAAGAACGACGCCGATAAGGATTGCGAGATCCGCATCGACGAAACCACCGAATATGAGGTGTCCACGTGCGACATCCTGATCCAGGGAAACATGTTCTACACGACCCCGGAACAAACGGCGGTCTTCTACGTCAGCCCCGGTGTCGCGAAGCTCACAATCGAAGGGAACGGAATGAACGGCGACGCGCCGCTCATGAATGCTTCCGCCGCGATCATCGAGAACTAATCAGGATCTACTTCTGCTTCATCTGCTGAAAGGTCGCCGCGATCGTGTCGATGAAACCGGTGAGATGGCCGTACTGCTCTTCGTTGATCGTCTCGGGCATCCTCGCCATTCCATTATTCAATCCCGCAAGCTGCGCCTGATTGAAGCTGTCCATCGTGTAGATGGTGTCGGACTCAAAGAAGGTGTCCAGTTCCGTGGCCAAGTCTTCCGCGAGGATGGTCCGCGCCGCGGCACGCGTTTCCTCCGACAAGCCCGGCGCCAGCATCGTCAACTGACCATCCAGCAAAGCCTCATACAGCGCCACATCGGCGACTTCCTGATACGCATCCCACTGCGCCATCTCCTCTTGATTGAGCACTGTTCCCAGTTGCTCCCGCAATTGCGCTTCGATCGCGTCCTGCTTTGCTTTCGCGTCCTTGGCTTTTGACGTGCCCGACATCATCGCCTCGACCATCGCCTGCTGCGCGTCAATGGTTGAGTCAATCAGCAGATCGTTCACGCTCGTCATCGTATCCTCGGGCAGCGCGAGGTTGTCCAGGAATCCCTTGTACTGCATGCCGACCAGCACCCCCATCTGAGCGCGTTGCGCGCGTTGGATGGAATTGCCTTGATTGGGCTGGGATTCGGTGGCGGGTTCGGCTGCCGCGGTCTCATCTACTGGCGCTGCCGTTGCCGCCGCTTCATCCGTCGTCGAAGGCGATGGGCTAACTGATTCGGCCTTGGCGACCTCTTGCCGTAGCCGCTCTGCCTCGGCCAGTGCTTCATTATGCGCGGCACCCTGCTGGTCGCTTGTCGCCCTCAATTGGGCGACCTCATCGCGATACGTGCCCAGCTCGGCCTCAAGGTCCCGATTCTTCGCGAAGAGCGTCGCCGCGGCAACAACTGCTGCAATAGCCACAACCCAACCCAGAACACCCAACATGGTCTTCATGGTATCTTCCCCTCATGTCGTGCGCCCATCGGCGCGTCAACGGCTGATCGTTGCCCGGCCACTCTACTATAGGACGGCCCTCCCCTGCGAATGGTTCAAAGAACCGGACGGATCCGGCGGATCGGACCAATCGGACCGCGAAGCCAGCTCATTATACGGGCGGCACGCCCGTACCCTTTGGTCCCTTTGGTCCCTTTGGTCCCTTTGGTCCCGAGCGCCCCATGGGCCGTTTCTCATCCCCCATCCAGCTCCCGCGTCCCCTTACACTCAGGTTAACCCGAGCACCCCCAGAATTGCCTCCCCGCCTTCGGCCCCTTGCGGGCCGTCCGCAGCGCCATCACCCGCCCCCACTGGCGCGCACGCGCCGGTGCTCTTCCCCCGTCCAATCGGTCCGATCCGTCCCATCCGTCCGATTCTTCTCTATCTTGCCCATAGCCTCCATAGTATCCTATTGCTACCCTCCCCGCAATTACCTTTGATTTCCCCCCCCTCCAGTGGTAGCCTTGTAACCGCAAGCTGCGCAAAGGTGCGACGGTCCCGTTGGGCAGGCCTGCCCAACGCGAATCACCGCAGACGGTTTCCGCAATAAACCCTGCTCTTTCAGGGTTTTAGTTATTAGGGGTAGTGACAGGTTTTTGATCGATCGTGTTGCCGTTGATTTCGGCCCGATCCGATGGAGGATAGTTGACATGGCAATCCCAACCACCGAGTTGGCCGTATTCAAGGACGCGCACTCGGGTGCGATTACGCGTGAACCATTTCCCAATTCCCGCAAGGTTTACGTGACCGGCAGCGACCCTTCCATCCGTGTGCCCATGCGCGAGGTGACCCAGACCCCCACGCGCGCCCGCGGCGAAACCGAAGGTGGCATCCCCAACCCCGCCATCACGCTCTACGACACTTCCGGCCCCTATACGGACCCGGACGTCGGCATTGACGTCCGCAAAGGTCTTGCCCCTCTTCGCCTGAACTGGATTCTCGCGCGTGGCGATGTCGACCAGTTGGACGACGTGACCTCCCTCTTCGGACGCCGCCGCGAACAGGACCCCTCACTAAGTCCCGTGCGTTTCGTGCGCACGCGGAAACCTTTGCGCGCGAAGCCGGGCCGTCGCGTCACCCAAATGCACTACGCCCGCCGCGGCGAGATCACCCCGGAGATGGAATTCGTCGCCATCCGCGAAAACATGCGCCTCGCGGAAACCCTCGACGAACTCAAGCGCCAGCACCCCGGCAATGCCTGGGGCGCGCGCATGCCCAAGGAGATCACGCCGGAGTTCGTCCGCGACGAAGTCGCGCGCGGCCGCGCCATCATCCCCGCGAACATCAATCACCCCGAACTCGAACCGATGATCATCGGACGCCGCTTCCTCGTGAAGATCAACGCCAACATCGGCAACTCTGCGGTCACCTCGTCAATCGAAGAGGAAGTCGAGAAGATGGTGTGGGCCACGCACTGGGGTTCGGACACCGTCATGGACTTGTCCACCGGCGCCAACATCCACGAAACCCGCGAGTGGATCCTGCGCAATTCTCCTGTCCCCATCGGCACGGTGCCGATCTATCAGGCGCTCGAGAAAGTGGGGGGGAAGCCCGAAGAACTCACCTGGGACCTCTTCCGCGACACGCTCATCGAGCAGGCCGAGCAGGGCGTCGACTATTTCACGATCCACGCCGGCGTCTTGCTGCGGTACATTCCGCTGACGCAGAATCGCGTCACCGGCATCGTCAGCCGCGGCGGTTCCATCCTCGCGAAATGGTGCCTGGCCCATCACAAAGAGAACTTCCTCTACACGCACTGGGACGACATCTGCGAAATCATGGCGGCCTACGATGTCGCGTTTTCCATCGGCGATGGCTTGCGCCCCGGCAGCATCGCCGACGCGAACGACGAGGCGCAGTTCGCCGAACTCAAGACCCAGGGCGAGCTGACAAAGCGCGCGTGGGCCTTCGACGTGCAGGTGATGAATGAGGGCCCAGGGCACGTACCCATGCACATGATCCAGGAAAACATGGAAAAGCAGTTGGAGTGGTGCGGCGAAGCGCCCTTCTACACGCTCGGCCCCCTCACGACCGACATCGCGCCGGGTTATGATCACATCACCTCCGGCATCGGCGCGGCCATGATCGGCTGGTACGGCACGGCGCTCCTTTGCTACGTCACGCCGAAGGAGCACCTCGGCCTTCCCAACAAGAACGACGTGCGCGAAGGCGTGATCACCTACAAGATCGCCGCCCACGCCGCCGACCTCGCCAAAGGTCACCCCGGCGCACAGGTGCGCGACAACGCCCTTAGCCTCGCCCGCTTCGAGTTCCGGTGGGATGACCAGTTCGGTCTCTCGCTCGACCCCGACAAAGCCCGCGAGTTCCACGACGAGACTCTTCCCGCCCAAGGGGCAAAACTTGCCCACTTCTGTTCCATGTGCGGTCCGAAATTCTGCTCGATGGAAATCACGCAGCAGATTCGCGACTACGCACAGAAACTCGGCGTGTCGGAAGAGACTGCCAAGCAGGATGGAATGAATGCCATGGCCGAATCGTTCCGTACCAGTGGCAGTGAATTGTATCGTTGAAGGAACCACACACTGGAATTCTCGTGTAATGATGACATGGCTGCGGCTGCTGTTTGCATTTATAAGCGGTAGAACGATGACGCAACAAAACCTTGTATGTACAGCCCATGAACTGCACGAGAAACGCAGAGCCGGCGCCGATTTTCTTCTGTTGGACGTACGTACACCGGGGGAGCTTCAAACGGCTTCGCTTTCCGATTGTATGAATATTCCGCTCGACAAGCTGCAAGGCCGGGTGGATGAACTCGAAGCGTGGCGTGACAAGGAAATCGTGGTCATGTGTCATCATGGCGGACGTTCAGCCCATGCCCAGGGCTTCCTCTTACGCCAAGGGTTCAGTCGCGTACTCAATATGTCGGGCGGCATCAACGCCTACTCGGTGCACGTGGACCCTTCGATCCCCCGGTATTAGATCGCATATCTCACAGCCCCCCACGTAGTGGGCGGTGAGATATGCTCTGGCAGTGGCGCGTAGGCTCACTGGTGAGGAATCCAGGCTAGACTCGGGTAACTGAGGTATTTCGCCTGTTGCGAGCCCCATGCGACAGGCCCGAGAATGGGTGGTATGTCCAGTTTCGCGAATGTCCGTGTCAGACAACTCGAACCCGAAATCATGGACCAGCCCGGTCTCGATTCCACGCGTCATGCCGTAGCCCTGCGCGGACTTTCACGCATCAACCTTCTTAGCCGCACCTGCTCCGCACTCTGGACTCCATTGAAGCAATGGACCCTTCAACATCCAAGCGTTCCGCTTCGCGTGCTGGATGTCGCATCGGGTGGCGGCGAGATCGCCATCGGCCTCCGCCAGCGTGCCACGCGCATGAATCTTCCTATCACCGTGGACGGCTGCGATAGGAACCACACCGCGGTCGCCTATGCCTCGAATGCGGCCCGGCGCAACCGCGTCGACGCGAATTTCTACACGCACGACGTCATCCAGGACGGTCTTCCCGAAGGTTACGACGCCATCACCTGCGCACTCTTCATGCACCATCTCACCGACGAGGAAGCTCGAGTCTTCCTTCGGCGCGCGGCGCAAACCTGCAAGCTGATCATTATCAGCGACCTCATCCGAAGTCGCGCGGGTCTCGCGCTTGCCCACCTCGCCTGCCGCACCCTCACTCGCTCCGACGTGGTCCTCAATGACGGCCCCAGCTCCGTGTCCGCCGCGTTCACGATCGACGAATTCCGGCGTCTCGCCACGGAAGCGGGCTTGCACGGCCACCACATTTCCTGGCAATGGCCATATCGCTTCTTGTTCACCTGGAGTCGCCCATGACTCCTGTCGCACCCACTCTCGAACCCGACGCCGCGAGTTGCATCCTGTGGGACGCCGTCGTGGTGGGTGCTGGTTGCGCTGGCGCGCTCGCCGCGCATCAACTCGCGCGTCGGGGACGCTCCGTGCTCCTTGTGGACAAGGCCGCCTTCCCGCGCTGGAAAGTCTGCGGCTGCTGCATCAACGCGCGCGCCCAAGGCGCCCTGCAACTCGCTGGCCTCGGGGCGCTTCTCGCCGCGCACGAGGCCGTCCGGCTCGACACACTCCGGGTCGCGGCACGCGGCCGTTTCGCCAGCTTGCCTTTGCCCGGTTACTCCGCGCTCTCTCGCGAAACGCTGGACGCGGGAATCGTGAACGCCGCCGTCCAGGCAGGTGCGCACTTCCTGCCGCGCGCTCAGGCCACGCTCGCGGACGTGACGGATAGCCACCGGATTGTCCTTCTCCGCTGTGCCGGCAAAGAATACCGCGTCACGGCGCGCCTGGTGCTGGCCGCGGACGGCCTCGGAGGCCGCCTCTTGCGCGGCACGGACGCCTTTGACTCACCGTCCACAGAGGACTCCCGCATCGGTGCGGGTGCGATGGCCGTAGACGCGCCCGACGCCTACGCGCCGGGTACCATCTTTATGGCCTGCGGCACCGGCGGCTACGTCGGGCTCACGCGTGTCGAAGACGGACGCCTCGATGTCGCCGCGGCGTTCGACACCGCGTTTGTCAAGGACTCCGGAAGTCTCGCCCGTGCGGCAGAGCGTGTGCTGCTTGAGGCAGGATTCCCGCCACTACCCTCGATTGAAGACCTGCCGTGGCGCGGTACCCCCGCCCTCACGCGGACCGCCTCGCAGCTCCACGCCCATCGCGCCCTTGTCGTCGGCGACGCCGCGGGCTACGTCGAACCCTTCACCGGCGAAGGCATGGCCTGGGCCCTTACCTCGGCCCTCGCCGTCGCTCCGCTAGCGGACCAGGCTATCGACCAATTCGACGCTTCCACAGGCCACGCCTGGGAACAGCTCTACAGACGCACCGTGACCCGGCGCCAGTTTATCTGTCGCGCCATGGCCGCCGCGTTGCGCCGGCCGGCCCTCGTTCAAGGGCTCGTTGCCCTCGTTTCATTCGCACCCAGGCTGGCCGCACCAGCCATTCGTCATGTGAACCAACTGCCCAGACCACCGCAGGGAGTACAACCGCAATGAAGTTCTCGATTCTCGGACAAGGCACCGCGCTACCCCCTCACTCCATCAACTTCGAGGAGTCCGTCGAGTACGCACGAGAAGCCTTCTGCGAGACGGAAGAGCAGAAGCGCCAACTAAAACTCCTTTACAGAATGACCGGCGTGGAGAAACGCCACACCGTCGTCCTCGACGGACCCGAAGGCACGCCCAACCGCGTATCGTTCTTTCCGTCTCCCAACGGTGCCTGCCAACTGGGTCCATCCATCCGCGAGCGCATGGCCAAGTACGAAAGCGAAGCGTTACCATTGGCGGTCCAGGCGTCCCAGGAAGCGCTGGACGCATCACAGATTCAGCCCGGCGAAATCACGCATCTGGTCACCGTGTCGTGCAGCGGGTTCGCCGCGCCCGGTGTAGACATTGGACTCATCAAGCAACTGGGTCTCCCCGCGACGACCCAGCGCGTCCACGTCGGGTTCATGGGGTGTCACGGCGCGCTTAATGGACTTCGCGCCGCGCGCGGATTCGCGGAGAGCGATCCCAGTGCGCGCGTGCTGCTGTGCGCTGTCGAGTTGTGCAGCCTGCATTATCACTACGGCTGGCATCCCGACCAGCTCGTCGCGAACGCCCTCTTCGCCGATGGTTCCGCCGCCATCGTCGGTGCCGCCGCGGATGTCGTCGGCGAAGGCCCTTGGCAGGTCGCCGCCACCGGCTCTTGTTTGATCCCCGACTCCGAAGACGCCATGACCTGGCGCATCGGCAACAACGGGTTCATCATGTCCTTGTCCAGCCGCGTGCCCGAACTCATCGGCACCCACCTGAAACCGTGGATAGAGGGATGGTTAGCAGACTTTGAGTATGGAATAGACGACATAAGGTCATGGGCTGTTCACCCGGGCGGGCCACGCATCCTGAGTTCAACCAGCAAAGCCCTAGGACTCGACAGAGAAGCCCTCGCCGTCTCCCGCGAAGTCCTCCGCGATCACGGCAACATGTCATCCCCGACGATCCTGTTCATCCTCAAGCGCCTGCGAGACAGCAAAGCGCCACGGCCCTGCGTCGCCCTCGGCTTCGGCCCCGGCCTGATGGCCGAGGCGGTCTTGTTTGTGTGAGTGCCCGCGGCCGCCGAGCAGCCGCGCACGCAATCGGACGGATCCGACCGATCGGACAGATCGGTCATGGGTCAGCGGTACCGCGGCCAAGCGGCCCGGTTCGCTGCCGCGCGCCTGCCACACTGCGCCCGCCCGCAACTTCGCCCCCGTCCGATCGGTCTGATCCGTCCAATCCGTCCGATTATCTTTGCCTTCCCGCCGCGCCTCGCGCGCGGCATCCTCAGCGCGCAACCGGCCGCCAGCGGATCCTGCCGTAGTGCCGCACCGTGCGACTGGCAAGGCTAATCAGAGAATAGACGACAGCCCCTGTAACCGCGAGAGCCACCGCATACACCGTTCTCAGCACTATCATCGCCAGCGCGGTGCCCGCTACATCTTCCGGTGTCAACCCAAACGCTTGGTGAACTGCACCGGCGTCCATGGCGGGCAGGATCTCGATTCGGCTTGTCGAATCGCCGACCACGAATACTGGACTTCCATACAGCATGGATGGAATCGACACGGTGATACTTGTTCCCACCCACGCCACAGCTGCGGCGACGATAGACCGTACTCGAACGCTTTCGCAATCTCCCCACCATATCCATAGGACTGGAAAAAGCACACTGACAACCGGCGCAATAACAACGAACGTTCGGAGGATTGGGTTGGGCATTCGAACCATGGAAAAGATGAGTGCTTCATGCTGAGCTGCGAATATGCTGTGTTCCAGTCGCACTTCCGGTATGCACCAGACGATAATCGTCATTCCGAAAAGCACCATTGCCAGGAAACTTGGTGCACGATTCGCGTACCACAACTGCTGGCTTCGGCGTTCACGCGCTTTCCATCTGTTCAACATAAAGAGAATACAGGCCGCCTGGAGTGCCATAACTATCCAAATCAAAGACCAGCCTCTCGGGCCCAAGTAATTGATCGCCGACTCAGTGTCCATACTCAGCGCGGCGATCAACCTGGCTATGGATGCCGCCGCGCCCACCGCCAGCGTCAACACCGCCACCGCCGCCAACCGCCTCGGCAGACTCACCGAACTCCTGAACGGCGCTTGCACCTGTGCGTCCGCCTCCGGAAACGCTCCCGGATCCCCAAAATGCTCCCGCGTCAGCAGCACTGCGTCCGCTTCGGTGATGCCATCCTCCCCCGACAGATAGCCGAGCGTCTTGTCTTCTAAGTGCCCGTACAACTCTTCCTGCGCGTCATCGTCGAGGCCACGCGAATTGCCAATCTCCCGCGCGAGCTTACGGAGAGCGGCTTCGGTTTCTGAACTGAGCTTCTTGTCCATCGTGTGACTCCTGTGAGGCCGCGCAAATATGCCCTGCTGAATCTGTGAACATCTCTTCACGGTTCTTACTCGAATGCCTTTCGCCGCGCCACGTGCGCGGCACCCTCAGCGCGCAACCGGCCGCAAACGAATCTCAGTTCTGCGGATCCGCCCGAGCACGCTCATAGTCCAGCTTGGCAACAGGTACATCACGGCGGCCGTCCCCGCGAACAAAGCCAGAACGAAAGCCATATAGCCCCATGCCACCACCGTGACGAGCGGCCTTTCCGGCGCGAGCCCCCATGTACTCTGGATGGCGAAACGTCCCATGGCGACATACATCGTATACCTTGAATCCGTGGGTCCTAGCAGATACACCGGATTTCCAAACACTGCCATCGGGACCATCATGGTGGTGTTGAAGCCCGCCCAGGCAACTGCCGACAGCATGGTCGCTTTCGTCCGGTACTGCCGCTGTTCGCCCCACCAAATCCAGAGCATCGGCGCAATCAGGTTGGGCGCCCAGTCGACCGCGATAAGGAAATAGTAACTGTAGATGATCGGATGCGGCGGCCGACGCAAGGAATACAGAAACTGCTCAAGGCCCGCTGCGGCTGCCACCTGATCCAAACGCACACCGGGTACGCACCAATCGAGGAAGATCAACGCGACAACACAAAACGCGAAGATGGACCCCGGGCAATTCTGGTACCAGACCCGTGAACCGCGGCGCTCCAGAGTCCTCCATCTCTGCAGTCGCAAGAAGATCACGCCGAGACTGATTGCTTCAAGCACAAACATCCACGGTCTTCCAGCAGGTCCAAAGAACACAACCGCGGACTCCCTGTCCAAGCACAGCGCGATGAGCAGCCGCACCACACTAAAGGCAACCCCCACCGCCAGCGTCAGCACCGCCACCGCCGCCAGCCGCCTCGGCAGACTCACCGAACTCCTGAACGGCGTTGGCATCTGCGCGAGAGCCTCCGGAAACGCCCCCGGGTCCCCAAAATGCTCCCGCGTCAACAACACCGCGTCCGCTTCGGTGATGCCATCCTCTCCCGACAGATACCCGAGCGTCTTGTCTTCCAGATGCCCGTACAACTCTTCCTGCGCGTCATCGTCGAGCCCACGCGAATTGCCAATCTCCCGCGCGAGCTTCCTCAGCGCGGCTTCGGTTTCCGGACTCAATCGAGCACCCATGGCATCCCCCGCTGAGTGTTGCGGCAGTTCCGCACGTACATTCGGATTGCCTGGACCAAGTGGAACTGCACGACATACAAAACGATGATCAGAACAATGAACGCGAGCGGCGCCGCGCCGCTGTTCCAGAGTATGCGAAGCAAGCTCTTCGATATCGCGAAGAAGTCGTTTGGCTCCCTGAAGAGCCTGCCCGGAACGAGCATCCATGCCATGCCGCCGCCGACATCGTGGTACGGCGAGAGCCAACCGAAGAAGCTTCTGGCCCCATCGAATGACAGGCGCAGCACGACCCACATCGCAGCGCACGCGGCAAGCGGCGCTGCGCTCCTGTTGGCCTGGCGAATGCAGCGGACCCAAGTACCCGCCCACAGAACCGCTATCGCCAGACCCAACCATTCCAACTTCTCTGGAAGTTCCTGACGCGAAATCCCCGGCAAGCCGAAAAGGTCAAGTCTGCCAGGAACTACCCAGCGGAGAATCATCAGCAGGCCCAGCGCAAGTACCAGCCAACGCATCTTCACTCGTAGGTGCCATGTTCCGGTCGAACCGCTGCGAGTCCAATCCGTGCGATTCGCGAATACGAGGCATAGACCGAATGCGATTAGGAGTACGCTTAGGGCCAATGCGTCACTGTACAGCGAGCCCAACCCGATCCCCCTGAGAACATAGCCACTGCCGCGCAACCCGGAGAATACCACGCCCAGCGCGGCGTCCAGGATTGCCAGGATCACCACAATCCGTGCAAAAGCCGGCGACCAAACCGGAATGGGGGAGCGCACCGTACTTCTCCGCGCCATACCCACCATCCCAAAATGCTTGCGCGCAAGCACTACTGCGTCCGCTTCAGACAGGCTCTCGTCGCCCGATAGATAGCCCAGCGCCTTGTCCTCGAGATGCGCGTACAACTCCTCTTGAGCCTCTTCGTCCAGTCCTCGGGCCGTCCCGATCTCGCGCACCGCGTCGCGCAACGCCGCCTCCGTCTCCGGGCTCAGTTGCTTATCCATTGCGTGCTTCCCCCAGCTTCATGACCATGCCGTGCCAGCGTTCCCACTGCTCGACGCCTTGGCCCAGGGCTTCGCGCCCGCCTGCGGTGATGTAGTAGTACTTCCGCCGCCGCCCGGTGTCCGCCGTCTGCCACTGCGCGCGGACGAGCCCCTCCTTCTCCAGCTTGTGCAGAATGGGGTAGACCGTGCCCTCCTGCCACTCGAAGAGGCCGTCCGCTTCCTTGTTGATGGCTTTGATAAGCCGGTAGCCGTAGGTGGCTTCCCGCGCCAGGGTGGAAAGCACAAGCAGGCTCGTGCTTGCGCCAACGAGTTCTTTGTCCAGTTTCATGATTACGCCCTCTACTTTGGAGTTCAAGGTATAAAGTACCATGAACCTCCAGGTATGTCAAGAGGGGAGATTTCAGAGCAATCTAACCGTGCTTAGCAGGCGCGCAATCAGGAGCGCCGGCATCCCTGCCGGCTCTTGAGAACGCCAGCGGCATTCCCCATCCTGACAAGAAGGCGGGAACAAATCCCGCCCTACTGGGAGCGCCGGCATCCCTGCCGGCTCTTGAACATGCCAGAGGCAATCCCCATCCTGATAAGAAGGCGGGAACAAATCCCGCCCTACGAGGAGGGCCAGCGGCCCACTTTGGACCGCCATTATGTCGAAAACAGGGCCATTGGGCTTGAACGTGTATTGACTTTAGATATTTCAGGACAATTTCCCCCCAAAAAGGACATCTGTGTACTGTGCAAAGCTGTACTAATGAACGCCTGTGTTTTGTGGTCCCGTTGGGCGTCTTCATCGCACTTCTGAGGATAACTAACTGTAAGTAAACAAATTAGACTCTGAATGGCCGCACCAGCCAAAGCTGGCACGCTTCGTGCATTATAGTGGACGTGATGGCCAGTAAGGGTCTGGATGGTCCTGACGGTTAGTCCAAACGTCCCCGGGAGGGGGAATCGGTATCTACCCGGCTCGTGCAGGGAAGAGAACTCAACCGGCTTCTCCAATGGGGGGCTTCACTCGAAACGATGGAGAACAGGAGCATGTCGCGTATAGTAGTCATCGACGACGAGCCCGTCCTCCGTCTCACGTTTCGATTGATCCTGGAGCAAGACGGTCACGAAGTCTGGGACGCTGAAAATGGCCGGGACGGTGTGGACTTGTGCCGCCACGAGCGTCCAGACCTGGTCATCACGGACATCATGATGCCGGAGCAGGAAGGGACTGAGACAATGTCCATCCTGCACGACGAGTTTCCGAATCTGCCCGTGATTGTTATGTCGGGTTCGGGGATCGTCTTCGCGGGCAACGGCTCGAAGAACGGGGAAAGCTACCGCTACGTAGCCAAACCCGTCGACGGCCCAAACCTGCTCAATCTGGTACACAGTCTGTTGTCCACCAATAATTGCCAAGAACGGGGGGAGTGCCCGGCTCAAGGCGAGGGAAGCGAGTCAGAGCGATGAACAACACCTACCTGACTGATCTGACAGACCTTCCCGGCCAACCCAAGCCTTCACATCCCACCTTTGTCACCAGGACAGCCTTGCAGCTAAGACCGATGATTGGGAGTCTTGAGGCGGTTGTTCCCCCCGTTTTGGATATATTTGCTCACAGGTTTGGCCGGAGCAGCTAGCTCGCTCTAGCCATGAGGGGAATCACGATTCCTCTGGGGGGAGGAAAACCCCGGCGCCTTTCGGGGGAGAGTCGCCGGGGTTTTTCATTTCCATGGCGTACGCGCCCAGGCTTTCCGAAGCGCCGCCTACTCTTCACTCCACGTCTCGAAGACCGCCTCGATATTCGCCACAGGATCTCGAATGCCCCACTCGCACTGCGCGATAACGCCGCCGTTGCCCCGGTCCAGCGCCTTGCGTACCCGGCGCACCGCCGCTCGCACTTCCTCCGGCGTGCCGAACGGAAGAATGTTCTGCCGGCAGATCTCGCCCCAGAACGTAATTTGGCCCTGGAACGAGCGCCCGATCTCTTCGATATCCATGCAGAAGAGCTGACTGTTCAGCGCGTCCACCCCGACCTCGATCAAATCGGGGATGATCGCCCGGATACATCCGTCCGAGTGGAAAAACACCCGCTTCCCCGCGCCTTTGATGAGGTCGCAGTAGTCCTTGTACATCGGCTTGAAAAACGAACGCCACAGGTCCGGCGAGATGAGCAGATTCCCCTGGGCGCCCCAATCGTCCATGAAACTGATGGCGTCCACTTTGGTGCTGCACCACAGCTCCAATTCCGCCATGAAGAACTCGTGCAGCAAGTCTCGCAGCTCGAAGAGTTCCGGGGGCTGGAGCGTGAGGTCCATGAGCAAGTTCTCGGTGCCCCGCAGGAACTGCATCCGCTCGAAGGGCCGTACCTCAGTACCCGCCTTCACGAAGCGGTCCGACGCCTCGCACTGGGCGTCCGTCGCGGAGAAATCCGCGCCCTTCAACATCTCCCACGGCGCCGAGTAGTCCTCGAGCGCGGCCCAGTCCGCCAGCGGCGGATGCTTCACCTCGCCGCACACGCCAATCTCCGCCACCGACCACACGCAACCCCACGCGTCGGTGTAGGTGCCCACTTCCGCCACCGTCCCGCGCGTGCGCGCCGCCTCGCCGTAGCGGCCCACCGCCTGCTCGAAGTCCATGGGGAAGCGGTCCAACATCCGCTCCAGCTCCGGCGCGCGGAGCATCGAGACCCCCGCCAGGTACCACAAGTCCCGCGGCGCCCGGTCCGGATGGTCAAAGTTCAAACAGCGATACACGCGTTCTCGCGACGTCATGGTGAAACCCCCTGAGATGCCACTTCACGGCGGCACCGCATGCGCAACTTGGCCGCCAGTGCCCAGTATATCGACTGAGTCTGGGAAAGCAAATCTCGAAAAGGACAGCAAGGACAGCAAGGACTGCCTCGTCCCCGTGCGCGGTGGGGGCCTCAGTCTTCTCTTTGTCGGTGCCGGTCCGTGTCCGTCCGTGTCTGTCCGTGTCGGTCCGTGCACGTCCGTGTGGCTTCGTGCATCTGCCGCACGAAGTGCGGTACCATATCGGCGAACGGGGGGAATCATGGACTATAGCGAAATCGCTGGCACTCTAAGCAGTGCGCGCGGCACTGCGGTGTTACCGCATGCCGCAGGCGAGGCGCTCACTCTGCGCGAGCGCTTCCGCCGCACCATGTTCTTCCAAGACGTCGTCACGCTCCCCAACTTCGAGTTCGGCTACTGGGGTCGCACGCTCGAGTCCTGGCACGAGCAAGGCCTGCCCGAAACCGTCGTTGGTGAAGCGACCGCGTACGACTACTTTGGCATTGAGAGCTGGCTGTGGCTCAACGTCACATCGAATCCATTGCCCGTCTGCGAATATGCCATCCTCGAAGAAGATGATAGTCACATGACCTACCGCGACGAGTTGGGCTGGATCGCGCGCATCAATAAGCACGGCGACAAGTCCATCCCGCACTTTCTGGACTATCCCGTCAAGGACGCCGCGACGTGGCAGCCCTACAAGAAAGCACTCGATCCCGACGCGCCCGAACGCTGGAAGGAATTTGAAGACTCGCTTGCCATCGCCTTGCGCAGCGGTGTCCCCGTCGGCGTCTATGGGGGAAGCATGGTGGGGGTGCCCCGCAACCTCATCGGCTTCGCACGCATCGCCACGATGGCTTACGAAGATCCCATCCTGCTCACGGAGATCATCAATACCTTTGGTGAAGCCACGGTGGCCGTATTGAAGCGCGCCTTGCCGCGCATCCAGGCCGACTTCTGCATGGGATGGGAAGATATCTGCTTCAACATGGGGCCCATCATTCCCCCGGACTTCTTCCACGCCGTCGTCGGACCCTGGTACCGGCGTATTGCCGACTTGCTCGTGGCCCACGGCTGTTGCGTATACACCACGGACACGGACGGTAACATCCTTCCCATCGTCGAGACCTTTCTCGACAACGGCATGAACACTATGTTCCCCGTGGAAGTCCACGCGGGCACAGACCCTTGTCTGCTGCGCGAACGCTACGGCAAGCGCATTCGCCTCTGGGGAGGCTTCTGCAAGCGCAAGCTCGCGCATTCCCGCGCGGCCATTGACGCGGAACTCGAACGGCTCAAACCCTATGTTGAACAGGGCGGCTTCATCCCCGGCGTGGATCACCGGGTTCCCGCCGACGTAAGCTTGGACTTGTACAAGTATTACCTGGATCGCAAACGGGAGGTGCTGCATGTCGGCGGCGATCCCAAATATTGAAAGCAAGTCCCTCATGACCGGCGTCGAGCGCATCGGCAACATTCTCAAGCGAAAGCCCGTCGACCGCATCGGGTTGTACGAGCACTTCTGGGGCGACACCCAGAAGAAGTGGACCGCCGCGGGCCACCTCCGCCCCGGCGAATCGCTGGAAGACCATTTCAACTTCGACCTCCAACTCTTCTGGCCCTTCAACATGACGGCCAGACTGGACTACGTCCCGGAGATCATCGACGAGAATGAGGAGACCGTTCTGACCCGCGACGGGAACGGCGCGGTCCTGCGCCGCCACAAGCTCCACGACGCGACCCCGGAGCACGTGGATTTTCTCGTGCGCGACCGCGCCACCTGGGAAGAGCACGCCAAGCCCCATCTCTCGCCGGACCGCGCCCGCATCGATTTCGAGGGGTATCGCAACGCCCGGCGCCAGGCGCGGGAAGGCAACCGCTTCTTCGCGTGGTCGGGCACCAACGTGTTTGAGATGATGCACCCGGTTTGCGGGCACGAGTACATGCTGATGGGGATGGCCGTGGACCCCGAATGGGTGTGCGACATGGTCGACACCTACTCCCGTCTGGCGGTGAGCCTCATGGAGATCCTCTTCGCCGAAGAGGGCTATCCCGATGGCCTCTGGTTCTACGAGGACATGGGCTTCAAGGGCCGACCCTTCTTCTCCCTGGACATGTACCGCGCCATCATCCAGCCGGGCCACCGCAGCACCATCGACTTCGCGCGCAGCCACGGCCTGCCGGTCATCATGCACTCCTGCGGCTACGTGGAGCCGCTCCTGCCCGGCATGCTCGAAGCAGGCATTGATTGCCTTCAAGTCATCGAGGTGAAGGCCGGCATGGATCTGCTCGCACTTTACCGGGACTATGGCGAACGCTTATCCTTGATGGGGGGCATCGACGTGCGCGTGTTGTACTCGAACGACCGCCAGCGTATCGATGCGGAACTTCGCCAGAAGATCCCAGTGGTCAAAGGCCGGTTTGGCTACGTCTTGCACTCGGACCACTCCATCCCGGACCAGGTGGAGTACGACAGTTATCGCTTTTTTGTTGAACGGGGCATGGAATTGGGCCGATACTAAAGGCCGGATTCTACGGGAAGAGAGGGAGGCATCATGGACGACATTCTTCAACGTATTGCGACATGCATCGAACGCGGCAAAGTCAACGCCACATCACCCTACCCACCCGACCTGAAGGGTCAGGATGGCGCCCACGAACTCACCAAGGCCGCCCTCGAAATGGGTGTTTCGCCGAGTGAAGTGCTCGCCCAGGGGCTGGTGGTGGGCATGAACTCCATCGGCAGAAAGTTCAGCGAGAACAAGGTCTTCGTGCCCGATCTCCTGATGGCGTCCAAGGCCATGCAGGCGGCCATGGTGCACCTGAAACCCTTCTTCGAGTCCGGAGAGGCCAAGCATCGCGGCACCTTCATCATCGGTACCGTGCAGGGCGACCTCCATGACATCGGCAAGAACCTCGTCAGCATGGTGATGGAAGGCGGCGGCTGGGAAGTCATCGACCTCGGCGTGGATGTCAGCACCGAAAAGTTTCTGGATGCACTCAAGTCTCACCCAGGAAGCGCGGTCGGCTTGAGTGCGCTGCTGACCACGACCATGGTCAATATGGAGAAGACTGTGGCGGCCGTGCGCACGCAGCATCCCGACACCAAGATCATCGTCGGCGGCGCTCCGCTGACCGCTGAGTACGCCAAGAAGATCGGTGCGGACGCCTACGCACCCGACCCGCAAGGCGCGCTCGATTACCTGGTGGGCGCCGTCGCCTGAGGGATCGCTTGCGGACGCGACGCTGGACGGTTTCGCCAACGCTCACATGGCGCCGCCCATACGCCGGCAATGCCGCGCCCTATCGGAACTATGCAGTATGAACTTCCTGGAAGTAGATGCTCCGCTCCTCGACGGCGTGGAGTACTCAGTTGAATTCGAGACCCTTGCGCTGAATCCCACCCATGTCGAATGGGCCATGGGCTATGAACCAGGGCAAGCGCCCGACCCTGTCCCGGGCGTGATCGCGGAACTGCTCATTGAGGCACAACGCCACGCCAACGCGAAAGCGGGAGTTCGACTGTTTCATCCCGCGGACGTCCACTTGGACGGCATGAGCGTGCACTTGGGCGGCACGGTATTCCATCCGGGTGAGCGGATCGCGGGTCTGCTGTCGGGTGCGCGGGAGGTGGCGCTCTACGCCGCGACGGCCGGACCCGAAGTGGACACCTGGATTCGCGCCCAGTTCGCGGCTGGCGACCCCGTCCGGGGGTATGTCGCGGACACCATAGGCTCGGAGCTTGTCGAACGCGCCGCCGATTGGATCGAAGAGCGAGTTATCGACTACGCGATCGGGCTGGGCTGCTTCACCACGAGCCGCTTCAGCCCCGGTTTCTGCGAGTGGGATGTCTCCGAACAACATGCGCTGTTTTCCTTGTTTCCGCGTGCTTTTTGCGGAATCTCGCTCACGGAGACCGCCCTCATGCTCCCGGTGAAATCCGTCAGCGGCCTCATCGGCATGGGTCCCGAGTGCGAGCGCGCGACGAATGCATGCATGGTCTGTACGATGAAAACCTGCTTTCGCAGAAGATGACTGGTTCAGGGGGTACAATGAAGAGCATCCGAGATGACATCGCACGGAAAGGCATTCTTGTCTCCGATGGAGGATGGGGGACCTTCCTCGTCGCCGCTGGCCTGGGGGCGGGCGAGTGCCCTGAACTCTGGAATGTCGAACACCCGGACGTCGTGAGAAACATTGCCAAGTCGTACGCTGATGCGGGCGCCGACATCATCATGACCAACAGTTTCGGAGGCTCCCGCATCACGCTGGAACCCCACGGCCTTGCACGCCGCGCGCCCGAACTCAATGAAGCCGCTGCACGCCTGTCTCGTGAAATCGCGGGCAACACCCTCCACGTCCTCGCTTCCATGGGCCCCACTGGCAAACTGCTCATGATGGGCGACGTAGCGGAAGAGCAGCTCTACGAGGCCTTCGCCGAACAGGCGATCGCTCTGGAACGCGGCGGAGCGGACGCGTGCAGCGTGGAAACCATGGCCGCGCTCGACGAGGCCGCCATTGCCGTGCGCGCGGTGAAAGAAAACACCGCTCTGGAAGTCGTGGCCTCATTCACCTTCAACATGCGCACCGACACGGGCTACCGCACCATGATGGGCGTCTCCATCGCGGACATGGCCGCGGGGATGCTCAATGAGGGGGCGGACATCCTCGGCGCCAACTGCAGCCTCGGACCAGTGGAAATGATCGAAGTCATCCGCGACCTTCGCGCGGCCGCGCCTGCTGTCCCCATCCTCGTTCATCCAAACGCCGGCATGCCTCACCGTGCCGATGATGGCGGCATCACTTATCCCGAAACGCCGCAGATGATGGCGTCTCGCGTGCCCGAACTCATCAAAGCGGGGGCCAACATCATTGGCGGCTGCTGCGGCACAGGACCTGACCACATTCGCGCAATTGCGGCAGCCGTCCGGGATGGCCTCCATTCAGCGGGGAAAAGCTGACGTGCCCACGTTCGCTTCACTTGCGATCGACTCTGTTGATGATCTCCAGTTTGGTGTCGCCCCCCACCCCGTGCGCGTGTCACAAGGGATAACAGTCGGAGCGGGGGAGACCATCCCCGAGATCAACTACATCGTTCCGTATGCCACGGAGGTGAGCGCAGCGACTATCGACGCGGTCGTCGAACTGTACCGCAAGATGGCGCTCGGCGTGATGACGCGCGCCGCCGACCTCGGTGTCGCGAAACTCATCATCGAGATTGAACTCGTCTTCGAGATGACCGCGAATCCGGAGTGGGGGGAACGCGTCATCCGCGCGACACGCGAAGTCATCGACGAGTTTCAACCCAAGGGCGTGCATGCCGCCCTCCGCACCACCGTTGCCGACATCCGCGACCGCGTCCGTCCCCCGCGCAATCGTACCAGCGCCGAAACACAACTCGTGTTCGAGACGTTCGAGCGCTGCGCCCCGTACTCCGATATCCTCTCGATCGAATCCACCGGTGGCAAGGAAGTCTCCGACAAAGCCATCCTTCAGTGCGACGCGGGGGGCATGGTCTTCGCCCTCGGCGTGCTGGCCTCAAACGATATGGAATTCCTCTGGAATCGCGTGTGCGCCATTGCCGCCGCACACGGCAAAGTCGCCGGAGGCGATGCCGCATGCGGTTTTGCCAACACGTCCATGCAGTTGGCCCGCAAGCGTATGGTGCCCACCGTGTTTGCCGGGATGGTGCGTGCCATGGGCGCAGCCCGTTCGCTCGTGGCCCTCGAATGCGGCGCCACCGGCCCCGACAAGGATTGCGCCTACGAAGGGCCGATCCTTAAAGCCATCGCGGGCATTCCCATCGCCATGGAAGGCAAGTCCGCGGCCTGCGCGCACACCAGCCCCATCGGCAATGTGGCCATGTCTTGCTGCGATACCTGGAGCAACGAGTCCGTGCCCTACGTGCAGATGTTCGGCGGCTACTCGCCGGAGGTCATGCTGGAACAGCTTTGGTATGACTGCAAGCTGATGAATGAAGCCCGGCGCTCGGGCGGTGCGCTTCAGTTGCGCAATTGGCTTGCGAACTCAGACGCCGCCACCAGCGCGGAAGCGCTCGTGCTGACACCGGTGTCGAGCATCCGCATCGCGCGCGCAATCATCTCAACGCCCGATCGCGCTAAGCGCACGCTGCGTGCGGGACGCGAAGCCCTGCTGATCATTGGAGAAGCTGTCGAGAGCAAACGTTTGAGCCTGCCGGACATCGAAATCCCTTGGCTCGAAATGCTCATGGCGGGGCTGGACTCCTACGAGGCCCAGGGCGACAACGCTGCCGCGTCGTACATGGCCCAATTCTCCGGCGAGTTTATCCCTGCGGAATATGGTCTGTAGGTACCGGTGCCCTCGCCTGCCGTTCCATCACTTCCCGTTGGGCTTCTTTCCCACCACCTCGCGAATGGTCCTTGCCAGATCGGAAACATTCATGGGCTTGGTCAGGCTTGCGGCAAATGTGCCCTCTTCTCCGGGAGTGCTTCGAACGGCTGCCGGGTAACCGCAGCACAGAATCACCGGGAGATTGGGTTTGATTCGCCAGATATGGCTGCACAGTTCCGTCCCCCTGATTCCCGGCATGACCTCATCAGTAACGACAGCATCGAACGGGATTGGGCTCGACTTGAGTAGTTCGAGGGCGTGCACGGGATCGGTCAGCGTGACTACCTTGTACCCGAGCCGGCTCAGTGCCGCTTCCACGAAGAGGCAAATGGACTCTTCATCGTCCACGAATAGAATCCGTTCGTTACCGCTGATGTCCGGCGTGCCCTTGGTGTGCGCGGGCAGGCCCGACGGCTCCTCCCTCTGGGCCACGGGCAGGAGTATGGCAAACGTCGACCCCACTCCCACTTCACTATAAACATTGATTGTCCCGTTCAAACTCTTCACGATGCCGTGGACGGTCGACAACCCGAGCCCCGTTCCCTTTCCCACGCCCTTTGTCGTGAAGTACGGCTCGAAGATGCGCTGCATAGTCGCTTTGTCCATCCCATGCCCAGTATCGCTCACCTCCAGACGAATGTAAGTGCCGGGCAACAGATTGGGATGTCCTTGTAGATACTCCTTGTCGATTTCTGTCTGCGTGATTCGCACGTTCAAGCGGCCATCCGTGCCCTGCATGGAATGGTAGGCATTGGTGCACAGATTCATCACAATCTGGTGAATCCCCGACGGGTCCGCCATGACCGGGCCGCAATCATCCGCCAGCTCCGCTACAACCTCAATGCTCGGCGAAATGGACCGCTGCACCAGTTTGAGTGTATCTCGGACCACGTCTTGAACATGGATTGACGCCACCCGCGATTCCTTGTGCCGGCTGAAGGCAAGGATTTGCGCGATCAGCTCGCGCGCCCGCTCGGAGGCCCTGAGGATTTCCCCAATGCTGTCGCGCGCGCTGCCGTCCGCGGGCAGCTCGTCCAGGGCCAGCTCCGCGAAACCGACAATGCCGGATAGTACATTGTTGAAATCGTGCGCGATCCCCGCGGCAAGCGTGCCGATGGCCTCCATCTTCTGCGCCTGCCGCAACTGCTCTTCGAGCTGCAATTGCCCGGTGATATCTCTCGCCACGGACACATAATTGACAATTCCGGCTCCCGCGACACGCACCGGCGTTATGCTGTATTCCTCGACATACCCCTTCCCTTCCTTCCGCACGCCCGCGATCCGCCCTTTCCAGGGTTCGCCGGAAGTAATTGTCCGCCAAATCTCGCCGGGTTGCCCATCCCCGTCTTCGTGGGCCGAGTCAAATACTGGAAACCGCCTGCCCAGGCAATCCTCCTGAGCCATGCCCGAGGCCGCCTCGTAGGCCGGATTGACGTATTGCACGATCCCGTCGGCGTCGGTGATCACGATCGATTCCGCGGCCTGTTCCAAGGCCGCCGCCTGCCGCGCGAGGCTTCGTTCCGCGTGTTTGATGGCCGATATGTCCTCCACGATGCCTGCGACATAACGGTCCCTCGGCGAACCCACAGTGACCAGGGACAACGTGGTTCTGCACAGCACACCCTGGCCGTCCTTCTTGCGATACTCCGCCTCTACCGGTGCTTCCATACGTTCGCCCGCGGCGATTCGCTTCACGGCGTCCGTGAGGCACGAATCGGACGCCGCGGCGCCTAGGGCATCGATAGCCTTCATGTGAAGTTCGTGAGGACCGTACCCCAGCATCCCGTACAGGCGCCGGTTTGCCGCAATAATCCGTCCATCCAGATCCAGATGAAACATGCCCACCACGGACTGCTCGAAACTGCTGCGGAATCCCGCTCTGCTTTCCACCAGCAGACGCCGGATCTGAAGATGCGTATTCACTCGGATACGCACCTCCTCCAATTCGAACGGTTTGGTGATGTAGTCCACACCGCCGCACTCGAATCCCTTCACCACATTGAACGTTTCACCCAGCGCACTCAGGAAGATCACCGGTATGTCCTGAAGGCTGGGCGTGGCTTTCAGAATCTGGCAGGCCTCATACCCGTCCATCACGGGCATATGAATATCCAGCAGGATGAGATCCGGCGGTGAGGCTTTCGCGCTGGCCACGGCCTTGCTACCATCCCTGGCGATTCGCACATTGAACCCTTGCGCCGCCAGGAAATCCCCCAAGACTTTCAGGTTCTCCGGATTGTCATCCACGATAAGTACGTCGCAGTCTTGTAGCTCCGGTCTGTTCCAGGTATCCTGATTCTTCATACTTCCTCTTTCCAGAGCGGACCCAGCTCTTCCAGTGTATAACTCTCCGTGCGCCGGTGCAGGATCTCGGCCAGCGCCGTGTCGTATTCACGCACGCGCGTCACGAGCGCGCGAGACTCGCTGATCGCGCCCCGCGTGACCACCGACCGCAGTTGGGTGCGCAATTCCTCCGGCAGCCTGCTGAGCGCGCTCCGCGCAAGCTCCAGCGTGAGTTCCTCATGGGGTTCCTCATCCTTCGTGGGCTTCCGGTCGCTGTAAATGTACTCCAATCCGGCGTGCAACCGCATTTCCTCGAGAAGTTCCTCCTCGCGGAAAGGCTTCGAGAGAAAAGCGTCTGCCCCTTCCGCGATGACAGAGTCCTTCATGTCATTCATCGTGCTTGCGGTGAGCGCTATCACGGTCACAGTGTCGCGTCCACCCGGCATCGCACGGATGCGGCGGATCGTCTCCCACCCGTCCATCACCGGCATGACCAGGTCAACGAGGACGATTCGCGGCATCCATTCCTCCATGACCTGCAGGGCCTCCAGTCCATTCTCCGACTCTCTTGTGCTGAAACCCAGATGCGTTAGAAGCCGGCCCAGCAGGTCCCTGTTCGTGTCGCGATCGTCCACGATGAGGACTCGCGTACCTCGTTGGCGCTCGCACAGACGCAGGACCTTTCGCGGGGCCGCTGCCGCCCGGGTGTCGCGCGCATCGCCGAGTTCAACTGCAACCGTGAACCGGAAACACGTCCCTTTGCCAAGCTCCGAAGATACCGATACATCGCCGCCCATCATCCGCGCGAAGCTCCGGCTGATCGTCAGCCCAAGTCCAGCCCCTCCTTGCCGGGAACCCTTGGAACCCGCCTGCGCGAAGCTGCCGAATATGGCCTCCAGGTCGGCGGCCTCGATCCCGTGGCCGGTATCCTCGACTTCGAACAGAAGATGCACGTGTGTGTGACTGGACGCCGCCTCAAGGTTGCGGCGCGCCCGCACGGTGACCCGTCCCCGGTCCGTATGCCGCAGCGCGTTTCCCACCAGATTGATGAGGACCTGGAAGATGCGATTGCGATCGGCCCGAATATGAATGGGAAGATCCTCGCTCGCCTCCACCTCGAACGCAATTCGCTTGTGGTTCGTCCTCACACGAAACATGACGTCGAGGTCGTTCAACATCTCGCTCAGGTTAAACGTCGTCAATTCGAGGTGGGTGTGCCCCGACTCGATCCGGGAAAGCTCGAGGATATCGCTGATCAGCCGCAGTAGATGATCGCCGCTGCGGCGGATCGCGTCCAGCGCGTACTCCTGCTCCGGCGACAAGCCCGGGATCCGCTGCAGAAGCTGCGTATACCCGAGAACCGCATTCATGGGGGTCCGGATCTCATGCGACATATTCGCAAGAAACACGCTCTTCGCCCGATTTCCCGCCTCAGCGGCCAGCTTGGCCTCCTCGAGTTCGGCTTCGTACTTCTTCCGTTCGGTCACGTCCTTGGCCACGACGATCACGTACGTAACCGCATGCGTGTGCCCCGTGAAGGGATACATCCGAACCTCGCAGTACCGTTTCCCCTTCGCGGGCAAGTCTAGAATCGTCTCGTATGAAACGCGTTGCCCCGCCAGACACGCGTCTATCCTCGGCTTGATGAATTCGTTCGAGACCGCCTCCGTCCACACCCCCGACACGGGGCTTCCAACAGCTTCCTCCCGGCTCACTCCCACCATGGCGCACCACGCGTCGTTCACGGCTTCGTAGATACCCTCCGCGCTGACAACACTCATCATCTCCTCGACGGTGTTCACGATGAACTCGTAACGCCGCAGCATGTCCGCGGTCTTGCGCGGCTCGGTCACGTCGTTCCCAACACAAAGCACTTCACTCAGGTTGCCCTGCGCGTCATAAAGGGGCCGGTTGGTCCAGGCGATCCACACCCGTCTCCCGGCCTTCGTCATATTTTCGTTCTCGTTGACCTGAAAACGTTCGGGTTCCCTGCCCAACTCTTCCATCAAGTTGCGCAGGTCGCGTCCCGCCGAATCGGTTTCCGGCACGATCGTGCCAATCACGCTTTTCCCAACGATCTCGCTGGCGGAATACTCGAGAAAGCGTTCCGCGAACGTATTGAAGAACGTCACCGTGCCGTCCGGCTTCATGCGGAGGATGACGCTGTTCGCGCTTTCCACCAAGGTCCTGTAGTTCGCCTCGCTCGCCTCCAGCGCGCTCTGCGTGCGCAGCCGCACCTCCATTTCTCTACGCAGCCTGCGGTAATGGACGGCGATGAGAAGAAGGACCGGCACGACCGCCGCAATGGTCAACGCCACTACCGCGCCGATCCGCCGCAGATCGTTCCCCGGCTGGACATCGATCTCCATCCACTTCTGGCGGATGGTTACGGCCTCTTCTTCTGTGATGCTTTGCAGTCCTTTGTCGATGATGCCCGCCAGTTCCGGCCAATCATTGCGGACGGCGAAGTGGAGGTCGTCGGCGCTGTCGCCCAAGGGAACGGCCAGCTTCAGATTGGTGAGTCCGAGGCTGCGAATCCAATATGCGGAGGTGGCCGCATTGCCCAGGGCCGCGTCCGCGTCACCCCGTGCGACAGCCATCAGCGTTTCCTCAAACGTCTCACATGGCATGAAATCGAGCGCAGTTTTCTCCACGATATAACCGTGGTGCGATGAACCCTTCTGAACGGCCACCCTGTAGTCCGCCAAATCCTGAAGATCTCCCGTAAATGGCGTGTCGAGGCGGGTGATTACGACCCGGTGCCACGACAGATACGGCTGCGAGAACACATAGAGCGCTTCGCGCTCGCGCGTGCGTCCGACACAAGGCAGCACATCCAGTTCCCGGTCCTTCGCCATCGAGACGGCCTGCTCCCAGGACCCCTTCTCGACAACCTGCATGTTAAGCCCCATCCGGTCGTTCAAGAGGCGCACATAATCCGATGCCATGCCCAGGTACTTACCATCTTTCCCTGCAAACTCGAAGGGAGCGAATTCGGGATCGATGCCCAAGCGGATCTCCGGATGCGCGCGGATCCACGCACGCTCCTCCTCCGTCAGTGAGACTTGAGGACGCGCCACCACGTGCCGCCGCACGATCGCGTGCTTCTCTTCGGGCGTGAGCGCCGCAATGGCCTTGTTCAGGATGCCCACAAGTATCGGGTAGTCCTTGCGAACACCGATCGTCAACTCCAACTGGCCCAGATCGGCCATGGAACCCATGTGGAGATTGGTGAGAACATTCTTGTCGATGTGATAGGACGATACCGCCACGTTTCCGATATAGGCTTCCGCCTCGCCATTCGAGACTTTGATGAGCGCTTCGAGCGAGTTCGGCACCACGACCAGCTCGATCCCGGGGTGGTTTTTGGCGAGATACTCGTGCTCGTAGTAGTTGCTCTCGACCGCGACACGCTTTCCCGCCAGATCGGAAACGCGAGTCACCCCCTCAAGTTCCCCGCGCGAATAGATGGCATGTGGGAAGCTCAAGAAGGAATGCGTGAACAGGACATCTTCCCGGCGCTCCGCCGATTCCTGCATGCCGGGACACAGGTCCAACTCCCCATTCCGTAGCATGCGGTAGAGGTCAGGCCATTTCCCTGGCACTTCCTCAATCTGGAACCCGGCTAACTCCGCCAGACGGCGGACCACATCCGCGTCAATACCGGTGTAGTCTCCCTCCGGGCCAGCGAAGTCAAAAGGGGGCCAATCTGAAAGGGCCGCCACACGAATGACGGGGTGTTCCGAGAGCCAGGCTCGCTCTTCGGGCGACACGTCGATGCGATTTGACGGGCGGCCTGGAAGTTCGGAATAGCCGGAAGGACCAACCTCGGCAGACGCGGACTCCACGCCCTGCGGTAACCCAGATAATGGCGCTCCATCTGCCGGTGCGCCCGCCATCCAGCAAAGGAACAGCACACCTGCGAATAATATGGTTACAGGGTGTGTTCCATGCGGCATGAGTCTCCACCGTGGGCCCTTTAGGCCAATATCCTCAGCCCCCATACATATTTAATGGTACCTGTGTATCGCGGGATATGCAAGAGGGATTTTCGGGTAATTCCTGATTTGTGGCGCGCGGGTCCTGGTGAGTTTTGCCATCTATTTAATATAAACGCATGTAAGTAAATGGTTTATGGCCAAGGCGCGTGTCAGTGACGCGTGAACGCCACTACCTTGAATCTACTGCTAGACACGGCACGCGCATGCACGGCTCCGGTTCAGCACAACGAGGGTGGCCCCTCAGTATCTTACGCCCGATGAATCCCATAGCGTCAACCGTTCCTGGGAGGTGGCGTCGACTGCCTGCGGGCTAGCGCGGCGAATCCTGGCGCATACCGCATGATCCGGCGTGTCCACATCCCCCGCAGTCATGAATGACATCTTCGAGCAGATCGCAGTCAGGGTCGGCTTCTGGCGTGTGCTGCCGAACGAACACCTGGACCGCCAGCCACAGCAGCATGATGACGATCAAACCGCCCACGCACGTAATGAAGGTGGATAGCATGCCGCCTCTTTTCTCTGCCGTTCCGAGTGTGCCGCGCCAACGCGCGCCGGGAACGGCGGACCCTAGTTGCTGCCGAGTCCCGCGAATCCCATGAACGCCATGGAGAGGATTCCGGCCACCATGAGCGCCACCGCCGTGCCTTTGGCCGCATTGGGGACGTCGCTGAGGTTCAGTTGCTCCCGGATGCCCGACATGATGACCAGTGCCAGGGTGAAGCCAAGCCCCGCTCCCAGGCTGAACACGATGCTCTGCACGAAATTGTAGTCCCGGATCGTCTGAAACATCGCAACGCCCAGGACCGCGCAATTCGTCGTGATCAACGGCAGGTAGATTCCCAACGCCCGAAACAGCGCCGGACTCTTCTTCTTGATGAACATCTCGACCAGTTGCACCGTCGACGCTATCACCACGATGTACGAGATGATGCGCAGATACTCGGCGTCCAGGTGCACGAGCAGGAGGTTGATGCCGTACGTCAGCGCGGAACTGACAAGCATGACGAAAACGACCGCGGCGCCCATACGGCTGGCCGTGTCCAGCTTCCCGCTCACGCCAAGAAATGGACAGATCCCCAAGAACACCGCCAATACGAAATTGTTGATGAGCAGCGAGTCTATGAAGATGAACCACAGCGATGCCGAATTCATACTGACTGCTCCTGCTCCTGCGCCGCGCGGCGCGCTTTGCGCTCCTTGATCAGGCTAAACGCGAGAAGCCACGCGCCCAACGTGAAGAACCCTCCGCTCGGGAGCAGGAAAATGACCCAGGGCTCGTAGTAAGGACCAAAGAGGGGCACCCCGAGAAAGCTGCCGTTGCCAAGCAATTCCCGCACGCCGCCCAAGCAGACCAGCGCGATGCAGAACCCAATTCCCATCCCTATGGCGTCCAGCACCGAGCGATAGACCGTGTTCTTCGACGCGAAGGCCTCGGCGCGTCCCAAGATGATGCAGTTCACGACGATCAGGGCGATGAACGGACCGAGCGCCTTGTACACCGGTATGCTGACGGCTTTGATGACGTAGTCCACGATGGTTACAAAGGTGGAGATGATCAGAATGTACGTGGCGATTCGCACCTGCTTCGGCACGATCTTGCGCACCATCGCCACCAGCATGCTCGACATCACCAACACGAACACCGTCGACACACCCATCGCGATCGCGTTCCGGACCGAATTCGTCACTGCGAGCGTCGGGCACATCCCAAGCACTTGGACAAAGACCGGGTTCTCCTTCCAGATGCCGTTCAGGAGAACCTGAATATCCCGGTTTGAAGACGACTCACTCATGCGGCGCCCGCCTTTCGAATCTCGTCGAGGTGCCCGGTGATCGCGGGCAGAAGCCGTGTTGTGCTCTCCTGCAAAATGCGCCCTATCGCTTTGCTGGAGATCGTGGCCCCGGATATCGCGTCGATCTCCCACTTGTCCTTCTTGGTGCCGTGCTTTACCGTCACGATAGGATGCACGGGACTCTGTGTCGCGGGGTCCAGGGTAGCATCCAGTTCTTTGAAGTTCGCCAGGAAATCCTCCTGGGTCGTGATCTTGTCGCCCACCCCCGGGGTCTCCCTGCACTCGAGTACCTTGAACCCAAAGATGCACTGGCGGTCAGGCGAATACGCGTACAAGATCTTGAGTTCGTTCCACCCCTGGCCGCGGCCTTCGATCGCGATGCCCAGCAACGCGCCCGACTCGTCGTACCCCGCGTAGATTCGCGACACATCCGCGTCCGCCGCCGGCTCCCGCACAACCGCGCCGGCCGCGTCCACTCCGAAAGGTATCTGGCGAGCCGCGCCGGGCAAGATCTCGAGCACGGACTCCTGCGTGATCGTGGCTACGTTATGTTCAATGGCGCCTTTCGTGGCCTGGAAAGCGGTCACGATCAACAGCCCGCATACCGTGGCCACGGACGTCATCACGACAATCATGGAAACGCCGCTCGGGGCTTTGGGCAATGCGCCCGCCTGCACGCTCGACTCGCTCATGGCTTCACCGCCTTCTTGCGAGCGCCGAATATGCGCGGTTGCGTCAAACTATCTATCAACGGCGTGCAGGCATTCCCGAGCAGGATGGCGTACATCGTTCCTTCAGGCAACCCGCCCTTCAAGCGTATGAGCACGGTCACCGCTCCGATCAGCGCGCCGTAAATCCAAATGCCAATGGGCGACATCGGCGATCCCACCATATCCGATGCCATAAAGACCGCACCCAACATAAGCCCACCGGAAAACAACATGAACATGGGCGTGGGGTAGGCCTGCCGGTCTGACAAATAGAACGCACCACTCACGGCGGCCGCCGTGACCAGGATGCTCACCGGCACCCGCCAGTTCATCATCTTCCGGGCGCAAAGATAGATTCCTCCGAGGATGATGAGGAACGCGGACGCTTCGCCCGCCGACCCGGCGGTCATTCCCACGAACAGGTCGATCAGCGGCGTCGCCTGGTGCTCGAACTTCATCTTGGCCAGCGGCGTCGCCCCGGACAGCCCATCCAGAGACACTCCCTGGATGAACGCCGCCACCGATTCCGGCCGCATGAACGGCAGCGACACGGTCGGCAACATGATGCTCGTGAACCGCTCGATGGACCAAACCTTCGGCCAGAATGCGGGCGCCCACGTCGTGATCGCCACCGGGAACGCCGCCTGAAGAAACGCCCGCCCCACCAGCGCAGGGTTGAACGGGTTCATCCCCAAGCCGCCAAAGAGTGCCTTCCCCAGAGTGATCGACACGACCCCGCCAACCACCGCCATCCACAGCGGAAACGCCGGTGGCAGGCACAGCGCCAGCAGCAGGCCCGTTATGACCGCGCTGTAGTCGCGTACCGTCGTCTGCTTCTTGGCGAGTTTGCACAGGACGTGCTCGGTCAACACACAGGTTCCCGTCGTCACCAGAATCATCAGCAGCGCGCTCAGGCCAAACACGAACACCGCGAACGCCGTCACCGGCAACAGCGCGTACACCACGTGCAGCATGATCGTGTCCGTGGTCAACTGCCCTTTGATATGCGGCGACGTGCGGATGTCTATCGCATGTGTCCCAACGCTCATTTAGACACCTTTCTCTCACGCGTGACGGCCTTGGCTACCCGGAAATACTGAACCAGCGGAATGTTTGAGGGACACACGAACGAGCAACACCCGCACTCGAAGCAATCCATGAGGTGGTGCTGCTCCGTCATGCTCTCGTACTCCATCTTGCGCGCAAGCAATCCCAACTCCGAGGGGTTCAAATGCATGGGGCAGGCTTCCACGCACGCGCCGCACTTGATGCACGGATACACCCTACCGTTGCGGTGCGCCAGGGGGTGGTCCTTCGCGATCGCGAGAATCCCCGTAACGCCCTTCGTGACCGGCACGTCCAGGCTGGCGATCGTCGTCCCCATCATGGGTCCGCCAAAGATCAACTCGCATTCGCGCTCGCGAAATCCGACCTGCTCCAGAACAAAACGTAGCGGCGTGCCGATCGCCATCAGGTAATTGCCCGGACTGCGAACGCCCGTGCCCGACACCGTCACCACGCGTTCGATCAGACCCTGCCGGATTGGCAGCAATTCCCCGATCTGCGCAAGCGTCCCCACATTGAACACGCCCACGCCCACATCAATCGGTAGGCCGCCGGACGGCACTTCGCGCCCCACCAGGGCCTTGGTCAACATCTTCTCGGCGCCCTGCGGGTACTTGGCCTCGATGGCTTCCACGGTGCAGGCAAGGCCCGCGGGCACCGCGGCACGCATCCGCTCGACCGCATCCATTTTGTTTGTTTCAATGCCGACGATCGCGCGCTTGGCCCCCAACGCCCGCATGACGATGCGAATGCCCTTGTAGATGCTGTCCACCTGTTCGAGCATGACCCGGTGATCCGTCGTCAGGAAGGGCTCGCACTCACACCCGTTCACGATGACCGTATCCACCTGCTTGCCTTCAGGCAGGGCCAGTTTCACGTGCGTCGGAAAGGCCGCGCCACCCAAACCGACGACGCCCGTGGCCTGCACCGCCTTGACCAGCTCGGCGGGCGACAGACTGTCGATGTCGGTCTCGGCCCCGTACAGGATTTCCTGGTTCGCCGCTTGATATTGCTCGATGAAAATGGCGGGCGACATGCCGCCGCGCGCGTCACGGGCAAGCCCAATCTTCTCGATGACCCCGGTCACCGGCGCATGCATGGGTACTGAGACGAATCCACCCGGCTCGGCAATGGGCTCTCCGCGCACCACCTCCTGCCCTTCGCGCACGATGGGTTTCGCAGGCGCGCCCGTGTGCTGCGACAACGGCAGGATGAGGTGAGGCGCAAACGGCAGTCTGCGAATCCCCTTGTCCCGAGTCAGGTCCTTGCACTCAGGCGGATGAATGCCGTGCGCAAAAGTCTTTCGCGAGCCAAACCAAGGGAAGGTCATCCCGTGTGAATTTCCTCGTGTCGGCCGCCGCAATGGGCCGCCGGTGCTTATCGATATACGGCCCGGCGCCCCTCCCGATCAAGTTGCGCCGGGCCCACAAACTTACGAATTGTACTTTGCCGCTCGCTTGACCAGCTTTTCAATCTCCTTGTTCGACCGGTCAGCAGGGATGCCAGGTTGAATCGCGCGCGCCGCGCATTTCTCGGCGGCCTTCACGAAGTCCTTGTACGGCCCGCCGTTGGCGTCACGAATGACCGCCTGCTTCTTGTCGTTCCACCCGAAGATCTTCGGATTGACCAGAACGCACTCGCCGCATCCCGTGCACTCGCTCGACTTCAAGAACGGCGCCACATACCCGTCGCCCGAGGAGCCATTCCCGGATACCGGCGCCACCGCTTTCGCGCCCTCCGCCGCGGCCGGAGCGGGGGAGAAGGAACCGCCCGCGGGCGCCGACGGCATCACCATCGGCGCGGACAGTGTCGCGCCACCTGCCAGCTCGAGCAGGCCGGCCGTCAACTTCTGCACGACTTCCACCGTGGTCTGGTCCTTGATGGCCTGGATGTCAACGCCCTTGCCAACACCCGTCAGCGAGCGCAGCATGGTCCAGAAGTGCCGCCGATCCTCGCATGCCTTGATCACCGGTTCCGCCACCACGACCCGGCTCAAGCGATTCTTCTTGTCAACCGCCCACACGAAGGGGAATTTGCCTTCGCGGTCCTCGGCACTCATGTCGAGGAAGGCCGCCACCGGCACCATGTCGTCGTTCCAGGTGTCCCGCGGCGCCTTCTTGAAGTGCTTGCGGAACCGGACTTCCGTCACGGCGAAATCGGCGAACGTCAGCGGCAACTCCATCGAGCCCGGGCTGCCGTTTTCATCCACGTACGTCAACGTGTACGTCGGCCAATCCTCTTCCAACGCGGGGTTGCCGTCGAGGTTGAAGCACTCTTCCGGAGTCTTGCCCTTGTCCGGGTCATAGGTAAACACCGGATAGGCCCGGGATTCCAACGCCAACTTGCTCTGGAACTTTGCAAGATCGTCACCGATCCCGTGCTCCGGCATGCAGGGACTATATACGTTGAACAGGGCCGGCCGCTTGGCCAGCAGCCCGCGAATCATGCCCTCAATCAGGTGCGACGTGTTCGCAATCGTCCCTTGCAACACGAAGGTCGTCCGGTGCGCCATGGCGATCAGGCCGATTTCCTTGCGGATCTCTTCCTTGCCCTTGTGGGCCTTGCCGTACTGCGCCATATCGGACACCTGGCCGAAGAAGCCCGATGTGCACGCCTGGCCGCCCGTGTTCGAGTATACCTGCGTGTCGAGCGCCACCACCTTGATAGGTTTTCCCGTCATCATCAGACGCGACAGGTTCTGGAATCCGATGTCGTACAGCGAGCCGTCGCCGCCCACCACCACGACCGGCGGGCACAGCGCGAACTCTTCATCGGAGAACTTCGTCCAGTCGAAGTAGCGGAAGAACTCATCGTGCTGCTTCGGATTGAATTTGCCCTCCAGTTCCAACTCCGACATGCGGATGGCCTTGAAGCCCTCCGCCATCTTCGCCATATGGCCCTCGAAGAGACCCAGCGCCATCGAGGGGCTGTCCTGGAACAGATGGTTCGTCCACGGGAACGGATACGGATTGTACGGGAAGGTCGAGGCCCACACCGATGTGCAACCCGTGCTATTGACCATGCCCAGGTTCGAGCGGCCCCGGCCCGTTGTCCCTTGCGTGTACTGCCACTTCAGGTGCTTCAGCCGCGCGAGCAACTGCGTCACGCGCTTCAGCCACTCGCTGTCGAGCGGCATGCTGACCTTCGCCTTGTCCAGCGCGCCCGACAGATTCGACAGCGTCAGCTCGTTGTCCTTGAGCATCTCGATGGCGCCGACCATGGCCTTCGTGTCACCGACGTCCACCGATTCCGCCAACTTCAGCCGGATGTGCTTTTCCAAACGCTGAATCAGCTCTTCCAGCTTCGTCACGTGCTGCGCCACGCGCGGCCGCATCAGGGCTTCCACGGTCGACGTGAACAGGTGCATCACGGTCTTCTCGCCGCAACCCAGGCACGCGCCGTCGCCGCCCACCATGGATTTGTACACGTCCTTATCCAAGAGCATGGTTTCGAGCGCGCCAATCGCCTCTTCCAGGCTATTGATCCGGATGTAGTCCTTCGAGGTGTTCGGCAGGGCCAGCCAGAACTCCCAGTTCTTGCGCAATCCCTCGATCGTCTCGGGCGTCTGCGTAATCATGCCCAGCGCGTCATCCGGGCAGACCTGCACGCATTCCTTGCACCCCTTGCAGGTGTATGGATCGACCGTGATCGAGAGCAGGCCACCGGTGCCCTTCGCCTCCTTCTCCTTGAGCGTGAAGAACGGCTTCGTAATCGCAAACTTGAAGCCCTTGATCTCCGACCGGAACCAATCCAGTTCCTGCGCCAGCTCCGTGCGTTCCGTCTCATGCAGCCCGGCGTCGTTCTTGCACGCGTCCAAGGCAATGTCCATATAGGATTCAACCGACGCGTCCTCGCCGCCCGCACTCATCAGGTCGCGGAGCTTGCGCTCCACCGTGCGCATCGCCTTGCGCAGGTGCTTCAAGGTCTTGCCGGATGCTTCCACGCGGGAAACGCCGGTTTCCAGAACCTCCGGCACCGAATTAACCAGTCCTGGAATCGCCGAGTCAGGGCACACGGTCCAGCACGAGCCGCATCCCGTACACTTCTGCGGATCCCACTCCGGATGATTGAAGCGGATCTGCGTCATGTCGCGGAAAACGCCCGTCGCCACCGGGATCATGCTCATACCGATGAACGGATCGGTCAAATTGTCTCCGCCCTTCCCCGTCAGGTAGAAGCTGCCGGTCTGCTCCCAGAACCGGTGAATGTCCGTCGCGGGCGCCTCACCCTCCGGCTGCTGCTTCAGCATGATCGGGATGGCGATCTCCTTGCGCAGTGCTTCCGTCTTCTCTTCCCCGACCTTCTTCTCGGTGATTTCGCGGGATTCCGTGAAGCCGCGGCGCACTACCTGCATGTTGTCTTCCACAATGCGCGCGCCCTTGGCCCCAAACTTGTGCTGCAACTGATCTTCAATTGCCTTGAACAGGGCTTCTTCCGAGAGATTCGCCTGCTTCATGACCGGGGATGCGTTGAAGAACGCGCCCATGAACGCGATACCCTGCATGCGGAACTGCAATTCGGGGTCCGTCGCGATCTCGCGTGCGATCTTGAACCCGTCCAGGAAGAACACGCGCAGTTCGTTCTCGATGGCGATCTTCTGGAACCTGCGCGGAATCTGCTTCTCCCAGACTTCCTGCGGATTGTCATAATCGCTCTGGATGATGAAGACACCGCCCTTTTTGAGGCCCGCCAGCGGGTTCGAGTGACCGAACACGTTCGGGTCCGGCGACAACACCACGTCCACGTAGAAATACTCGGAGTTGATGCGGATGGGTTCCGGCGCCGCCGAAAGGTAGTAGGTCGTCGGCTGGCCCTTTTTTTCGGAACCGTACTTCGGGTTCGCCTTGATGTGATATCCCAGCAAGTCGAACAGCGTCATCGCCAGGTTCTTCCCGGTCGTGATGGCGCCCCAACCGCCCACCGAATGGAACCGCACCGTGATGCTGTCCTTCGGCATCAAGTTCGGGTTCTCGGAACCGTGAACCGCGAGATCTTTGATCTCGGGATACCCGTCCAGGATCTGCTGCTGATAGATCTCCTGCTTCGGCGTGAACGGTTTGTCGTGAATGAAGTCGATGGACAAGTAGAACATCTTCTTCTTCTTGCCATCTGGCAGCATGTTCTCGATCGCGCCGATCAGGGCTTCCGGCTGCAGGTCGCGGCTTCCCATACCGAACGAACCCGAATAGAGCGCCGGCAGATCCTCGCTCTTCTTGTACACGTCGTACTTCGGGAAGGTCAGGTCGCGACCGTTCGCCACCTTGCCGTTTTCCACGCACTTATTCAGCGTGGCCCGCACTTCCTTCATCAACGGAAGGTCTTCGGCCAGCGGCTGATCGCAGCGCTCCAACACCGCCACGCCCTTGCGCCCCTTCAGAATGCGACCCAGCAGGTCGCCCGGGAAGGGCCGGAACATGGTCAGGTTCACCACGCCCACTTTGAGTCCGCGGGACTCGCGCAGATAATCCGCTACGGCCTCCGCATTGGGAACCACACTGCCTTGACCGAGAATGAGGTATTCGGCGTCTTCGCAGCGATACGTCGCAACGCGTTGATACTTCCGGCCCGTGAGCTTCGTGAACTCCTCCATGGCCTGTTCCGTGAGTTCCGCGACATGGTCGAAGAAGAACGGCCGCTGCGCGGCCACGCTCTGCATGTAGGAATCCTGGTTCTGCACCACGCCTACCATCACCGGATTGTCCACACTCCACAATTCCGGGATGCGGCGGCGGTATTCGCCGAAGATGATCCGTTGGGCCGGTGTCGGCGTCTCGATAATGTCCTCCGGGTGCCCAAGGTACTCTTCAATGAGTTCCCGCTCGGGAATCATCAGGGATTCGATCAGGTGCGTGGTGAGGAAACCGTCCTGCGCGCAGATCCCCGGGTTGAGCGACAACTCCGCGATCCGGTGCGCGATGATATTGAGATCGCAGGCTTCTTGCACGTTCTTCCCAAAGACCTGGAAGAAACCGGCGTCGTCTATGCAGTGGTAGTCGTCGTGGCCGGCGTGCACGTTCAGGGTTGCCTTCGTCATGGCGCGGCACCCCATGTTCAACACATAGGTCAGGCGCTTGCCCACCGCCGCGTACAGCGACTCGTGCATGTAGGCTATGCCTTGGCCCGAGGAGAAGTTCGTGGCGCGCAATCCTGTCATGGACAGGCCGGCCGTCACCGCGGCCGCCGCGTGCTCGCCTTCCGGCTCGATGAATATCAAGGGGCGCCCCGAGACGTTGATGTGCCCCGCCGCCGCGTTCTCCGCCCAGTACTCGCCCATCTGCGTGGACGGGGTAATGGGGTAGGCCCCCGCTGCGTCGGTGGATTCGCGCTCGCACATGATGACCGCGGTGTTTCCATCCATCGCATCGCGTTTGCCCGGGTACTTGAACGACTTGTCCTTCTCTTTCATGGCTCCACCTCAGTCTGGTACGCTCCAGATTCTATTGTATGCAGGCGTCGTGCGGAACGGCCGCTCACCGTTCAGCCGATGGGCAGCGCAGACTTTCGCGTGATCTTGCGCGCCGCAGCACCTTTAACGGTTCCCTCACCATCTTCCAACCAAACAATTGCGCCCGTCGGACAGCGCTGAATGGCGTCCTCCGAGGCTTTCTCATTCTTCGTGTAGTCTATCACCGCGAGGTTGTCTTTTATCGCAATGAGTCCGGGCGCCGCGTCCGCCGCACACAACCCGCACCCCGTGCACGCGACCTCGCATTCGCGTTCAGCCTCCTCCCCCTTGGCCAAACTCTTGCACGCCACCCAAAGCCGGTGGCTGACGGGATGCAAAGAAAACAGGGCGCGCGGGCAAACTGCTACGCAGTCCCCGCACGCCGTGCACTTGGACTCGTCCACCATCGGCAAGCCATACTCATTCATCGTGATAGCGCCGAAGTCGCAGACCACTTCGCAGTCCCCGAACCCCAGACATCCCCACGCACAACCTTTCCCACCACCGGCGACCAGATGCGCGGCCCGGCATGTCGGCAACCCCCGGTAATGCGCACGCACGCGCGCCACATTGGCCCCCCCCGCACACGCCAAACGTGCCACGCGCTTCTCTTCAACTCCCGCGCCTACGCCCAGAAAGCGTGCAATCTCCCCCGTCATCTCCGCGCTGTTAACCGTGCATTTCCCCGGCGCGATTTCCCCTTTTACCGCCAGTTCCGCGAATGACCGGCACCCCGCCGTGCCACAGGCCCCGCAGTTCGCCCGCGGTAGCATGTCCTCAACCTGGTCAATCCGTGGGTCCTCATATACATACAGCTTCTTGTTGGCTACTGCGAGAATGGCCGATAAGGCCCCTCCCAGACCAACCATAACCGTCCCTGCTGTAAGGATCTCTGTGAGCATTCAACCAGGCCTTCAGCGTTACCTTGGCTCGCGGCCAAGCGTTCCACAGTCACCACCCGTGACTTGCCACCCATCGTAACTGCAAATTTGGTGCCAGGGAAGGCTACTTTCCAAGTCGGTTTTGTAAAGCATTGATATTGAATAAAATACGATCTTCGCATCCAGGATAGGTCATGTTAGATTCTGTTTACATGACTCACCTTTGGACAGTGTTGCTCAGGACATCTGTGCGCAGCGAGCGATTCTGGCTACCCAGCCATAATATCTCATTCATGCTGCAAAACGCGATCACCGGACCCAGGCCCGTCCCGCTGCGTCGTAAGAAGAGGCGCCTCGCCCGGGTCAAGAGCGAGGCGCCTGGATTGCCCGTATGTAGTAACTCTTATGGCGTCACAGTCATACTGATCGGAATGGCAAGTTCATTGCCGCCGTTTGACAGCACATTGAATGTAGTGGTTTGCGGGCCGGGCCCCGGAACACTCGGATCGACCGTAACCGTAATCGTGTCGGTCTCGTCCGTTGTCGATCCCGAAGATGGGATGATCGACTCCACCCACGCGGGTAATCCCGTCGTCGGAATCGACCACGACAGCGTGCTCTGTCCGGTGTTGGCGATATTGAACGTGGCGGTTTGCGTGCCCGCACCCTGCGCGATGTTGCCAAACGCCAGATTCGCCGCGTTCGTGACCGAGAGCACCGGCGGCAGGATCTGGATTCGCATGAGGACCGGCACCGCGCCGAACACGTCCAAGGTCCCCGTGCCATAGGAGATATTCAGGCTGTTCGTGTACGTGCCCGGGCCAATCGTGCGGTTGACCGTCACGATTAGAGAGTCCGTCAGGGTTGTCGTGTCCAAGGTGCCGCTGTCCGGGTTCACGCTGGTTACGAAGACAGGCAGGTCCTCCGCACTCCAGATTAAGAAGACTTCCGGGCTCACTCCGTACGGGTAAGTGCCGCCGATGTTGCGCACCTCGATGGTCGCGGAGTTCAACCCCGTGCCAAAGTCGACGAACATGGGATCGACGAGCGGAGTGGGGAAGGCCGGTGCCAGGAATGGATCGGCGTCTACGTCCATCGTATCGGGATACACGAAGTACTTCGGTTCCGGGTCGCCGGCGTAGATGGTGTTGTCCACATCGAGCGCCACGGTGAAGGGCGCACCCACACCGCCGTACTCGAGCCGGACCAGGTCACCGAATGCGCCGTAGGGCAGCACATCCGCGGGCGTTGGCGCCGTCAGACTGTAGGTCCCACCGCCGAGCGGTGTGAGGGTCCAACCGTCCACCAGTCCGCCATCCGCGAGCGGCACGATTCCAATGCTATATCCCGCCGGCGTCACGGTAAACTCAAGCTGGTTGAGGTTGCGCGGGATGTACTCGGCGCGCAACGTGACTTCGGCCGTGCCGCCGTCGATGCCCGGCGTCCGCATCGAAATCTGGCCCATGCGGATGTCGCCGCGAATGGCCTCCAAGTCTATGTTCTGCTCCGCAAGCGAACCCTGGATGACGCCCTGATCCGGATTGTCATTCGGGTCGTCCAAGGCCCCGTCGAAGCGGACGGGTACATTCTCTTCCTCACCGAGAGACACATACGACAAGACGGTATGCGAAGCGAGGTCCTCGTTGCACTCGTCGACCTTGGTCAGCAGGTTTGCGAGGGTCGGCGCGCCGTTGGCATCCAACCGGCTCAGGTAGTAGTGCCCGCCGGTTCCGCCGGAGAGGCGTGCCATCGGTTCATGGTTCACGTCCTCTCCCCAGCCCACCGCGAAGACGCGCACCTTCATGGCGACAAGGGCGTCTACCGTGTCCTGAATCTCGCCCGGAGGCGTCGTCAGACGGCCATCGGAAATGACCACGACCGCCCGGACATCCGCGTCATCGAACGGAATCAGTGGGAAGTCATCGGTTACCAGTTGCTGGGCCGCCGATTCCACGGCCGGCAGCAGTGCGGTTGCCCCGTGGTCTGTCACCGGGACGCTGAGCAGCGCGGCTTGAAGCGCGGCGCGATCGTCTGTGAAGCCCTGGATCACGGTCGCCGCCGCGTTGCGGTCGTGGAATTCCATCAGCGCCATCTGGGCGAATCCAGGCTCCACATTGGCGAAGAAATCGAAGTAATTGTCGATGAACTGGGCGCCCGCCGTTTCCTGGAGCGTCAAGATGTCCGTTCCCAGGTTTGCGGCGGCCTCGGCCATACTGCCCGAGTAGTCCAGCAAAAGCACAATCTTCGTGCGAAGGTCCGTACGATAATCAGACACGGATTCCGTCACGGTGCTGTTCTGCAGCAACACGACCTGCGTGGTTTCATTGGGCTCTTCAATCGCGATCCCATCTTCGAAGATACTGTATGCATTGGTGAGCAGTTCCGGCGCGACCACAAACGCCCGGTCCCGGATGTCGCGCATGATGAAGCTCCATCGCAGCATGGATGGGATACGCGTGCGCGCGATGGATGTCTGGAACGCCAGCGGCGTTGCCTCCACGGATACCGTCACGGTTGCTGGTTCGATGTCGGGGCGAATCTGCCCCAGCGCATCCAGCGCGTACACCGTAAATGTTCCCGTCGCGCCCGTGCTTTCCAGGAGGCTCCGGTCGATCGAAACGTTGATTTGCTGAAAGTCCTTGATCGGGCTCGCCGTGCCAATGCTGGTTCCCGTCGAGGGACTGTTGAACAGCCACAGCCGGTCGCTCACCACCAGGAAGTTCAGCACCGTGCCGGGATCGCCTACGTTGGCCACGAAGAACGATGAGGAGTTCCCGGTCAACCCGAAGTCCAAGTTATCCGGTGACACGCCAATGGCCGGCATCAGTGGTACCTGCATCGTCACATCGAGCTGGCGGGTGCCTCCGTTCGACCGGATGGGGATCGTGACCCCGTAGCCGCCCGGTATCAGGCCGGCCCGGTTGACCGTGATCGTCACGGTGTCCACTTGTGCGCCGATAACCGATCCCGCGACAGGCGCCATGCTCAGCCACGTCGGGAAATCGTCCGGGTCGATATTCCAATTCAGCGTTCCCGTTCCCGTATTCGTAATCGTGAAGTCCAGTGTCGTGGCACTGTCGCCCAGCGGGGCGAGTGGATCGCCATCGACATTCGTGAAGCCCGTGTCAACCGTCAGAACCGGCACCTCCGCGACAGTCAGATTGATCGTCACGTTGACCGTGCCCGCGTTGCTGGTCACCGGGAAGGTGAAACTGTGTACCCCCGTCGCCAATCCCGTGCGGTCCACCGTGACAACGACCGGGTCCGTGTTCGAACTGACGCTGCCGGAAGTGGGGGATATGCTGCTGATCCACGCCGGGAACCCAGCCGTGTTGATGTTCCAATTGACCGTGCCCGTTCCGCCGTTGCTCACCACGAACAGTTTGGTCGTGGCGAACTTACCGAAATTGATCACCGTCGGCGTGACGACAAGCTGCGTCGGCGCGACAGTCATCTGGGCGGAGATGTTTGCGGAGCCGCCATCCGACGTGACCGCGATCGTCCCCTGATAATCTCCCGATGCGAGACCCGTCCGGTCAACCGTCACCGTGATTGTGTCCGTTTCCGAAGTCGTGGTCCCGGATACTCCCGATAGGCCAAGCCACGGAATGCTCTCGGCAAGGTTCCAGTTCAGCGTGCCAGTACCTGTATTCCGGATATTGAACGTGAGGCTGACGAGGTTCGTTCCGAAGTCCAGCACCGTCGTGGATACAAACAACTGGGGCGTGGGCCCGGGCACCGTCAAAGTCACCGGAACTGTGACATCGCCGCCATCCGACGTGAAGAACAGATTGTCGCTATGGATGCCGGGAGGAAGGCCGGTCCGGTCCGCTGACAGGATGACCGTCGTGGGCGTGTCGGAATTGCTTCCCTGGACAAGGGAGGGGGTCAGCCAGGGAATCGTCTCGGCGAGTTCCCAGTTCACCGTTCCCGTACCGGCATTGCTGACGCTCACGTTCTCAGTAATGCTGCTGGTGCCGAAGTCCACGCTCGCCGGTGTCACGTTGAGCGTGGGGGGGAGGGGAGCCGCGGACACTTCAATTGTGACGGAAACAACCCGGTTGCCTCCATTCGAAGCAATCAGGAATTCGCCGTTGTACGTGCCGGGCGTGAGGCCCGTCCGGTCCACGGTAAGCGTGACGGTCGTGGGTCCGCCGACAGGCGTACTGCCCGCCACGGGCGACACGTCGAGCCAGTCCGGTGTGGGGCCAACCGTCCACACCAGCACACCGTTCCCTGCGTTCGATACGGCAAAACTGTCCGTTACCGTCGTGGGCCCCAGGTTGAACCCCGCGGGAATGACCGAAATCGCGGCGTCGCCCGTGGATGTGCCTCCACCGGGGCATCCCAATGCGCCGAACAGCACCGCCGTCGCCAGCGCCACCTGCGATGCCAGTGTCCACGCCGCGCGGGACCCGATGTACCGCGATAGACTTCGTCTCATGGCTCACTCCTCGGTGCGGATTGCCAGCCGCATCACCTTCGTCGCAGCCTTACATATCACTCTCAATTCGCTCAGGGCACATCCGGGATCTGGTAGCTGCTGATGCTCAGATCGTTGAAGTCCGTTGTACCGTCCTCGTCCGCGTCCCACGCGTCAAGCGCATCCGGATCAAACCCTTGTTCGACCAAGATGGGAAGAACGTCCGCATCGGACGATCCCGTCGTGACCGGAAGGAGCGTCGGGTATTGGAAAAATTTGGTGAACGGCGGGTTCACATAGACCTGGTTGTCCACGCGGAATCCCATATTGAAGTCCGCCACGACCCCGGTGAAATCCACGCGGAACAGGTTGCCGAACGCGCCGTACCGCAGCGGAGTCAACTCCGACGTCAACGCGGTATACACGCCGCCTCCCTCATTCACAAGAATCCAGTCCTGCAGCAGACCTTCCGGATCCAGAGAAAGCGTGAACGGCTGCGCGGAGATTACCCGGACCCGCATCTGGTTGATGTTGCGCGGCACGTATTCCGAGCGCACGAACACCGTGGCGCTGTTGTCCGGCTGAATGCCCGCGCTGCGCAGCCCTATCTGTCCCGCGTGAATATCGCCACCGATGGCAAACACGGCGTCTTCCTGGAAAGACCCCTCGAGACCCTGGTAGTTCCCGGTAATCAGATACGTGTGCGACCCCTCCGTGAACAGCGAGATGTAGGTCAACACGATTTGACGCTCGAGTTCTTTCGCGATGACGCCGGGTGCGCCCGGCCCCGCCGTCGATTCGTTTTGAAGCAGATTCACGAGGTCCGCCGCGGTCGGAGCCGGATAGTAGTGGCCGCCCGTCTCCGTCGCCATCTTGATGAGCGCGGACGCGCGCACATTCTGGCCGAAGCCTATCGGATACAGCCGCACCCGCTTGTCCTTCGCTATGTCGATAACCTCATCGACGTCGTTGACGGACGACGTGTCGCGCCCATCGGAGATGAAGATCACCGCCCGAACATCGGCGTTGTTCAACTCGAGCAATCCAAGGTCTTCGTTTTCAAGACGCTCGCACGCATCGACGATGGCATCATTCACCTCGGAGGCGCCGTGTTCGCCGAAGGGTACGCTAAAGGCCTCAAGTCCGCTGATGAGGCTGGACTTCGAGGTCGAGAAGTTGTGAATCAATCTGTCGGTCTGCTGCCGCTCGTGGTACTCCATGATGGCCAGCCGCTGCGAGTCCGGCAGATCGTTGATGAATTCGGCCGACGCGTTCACCATCTGCTCGATCACCACGCCGTTGCCCGGCGGCGCGTTGTACATGCTGCCCGTGTAGTCGAGCAGCAACACGATATTGCTCTTCAGATGCTCCGCGGACGACACGAACAGGTTCGTCTCGTCGATATCCAAGGGGACCTGGTCTTCGTAAACGGTGAAGGCCGTCTGCAGTTCTTCGAGAACCGCCGGATCCGTCGTATCGATCGCCTCGCCCAACGCGTCGCGAAGCAGGAACACGAAGCGCAGAATGAACGGCGGACGCGACCTGTTCTGGGCGCCCTCGAACCCCAAAGGAGACGCCTCTACGTTGACCACGATCTCGACGTCTTCCAATCCGGGCGCCGCAACGGTAATGATGCCGCCGTCGGTCTCGCCTGTGAGCGCTCCGCGGTCGATCGTCACGCCGATGGACACGCGATCGTAGTTGAGCGGATCGAGCACACCCGTGCTGGATCCGGATACCGGGTCGAGAAAGATGAGGTCAGGCCGGTCGGTGGACACCGTGAAGTCCAAGATGCTCCCCGCTTCACCCGAGTTGTAGACGTCAAACGTCAACACATTGCCCGAGGTTCCGAAGTCCAGTACCGTCGGTTCCACGCCAATCGCCGCGCTCGCGCCCGCGGCGATGTTCATCGTGACCGTCGCGTCGCCAATGTTCGATGTGATGAAGAAAAGGAAACCGGTCACGCCCGCTTCTTCCATGAGGTCGCGGTCGATTTCGATCTCGACCACGCTTTGGTCGCCCGGAAGCGTCGTTCCCCCCGTGGGCGTAACGGTCATGTACGCGGGGATGTCGATCTCGGTTCCAGGATCGTCCACGTCCTGGAGCTCAACACTCCACGTCAGCGGACCGTCCCCATTGTTGGTGATTGTGAATTGGGCGGTCTCCTGCTCGTTCAGCAGGTTGATGGTGAGCGGAGACACATCAATCGTCGGCGTGCCCGGCACCGACATGGCAACGGCAATTTCTCGCACGCCTGCGCTCGAAGCCACGGTAACGGTGCCCGTGTAGGTGCCCACGGGCAGGCCCGTGCGGTCTGCGGTGAATTTGACGCGGTCCAGTTCCGTCGTGGTAGTCCCCACCGTGACGTCCGCCGACAGCCAGTCAATACTCTCCTGGATACTCCAGGTGATCGCCCCGCTGCCGGAGTTCGTGATCCCAATGGTTTTCTTCTCCGCCAACGACCCGAAATTGATGGCCACCGGATTGATCTGCAGCACCGGACCCGTTCCCGTCCCCGTGGGACAGCCGGTCAGTGGCAGGCAGACGATGGAGAAGGCCAACACGGGGAGGAATGATGCCAGCAGACGTTTCATAACAGTACGTCCCTCTACGAGGAGATTAGACCCCAAAAATCAGAATCTCTCTCCGTAGGTTTCGGAGACCTCGCGACTACCCATACGTCTCCAGTGCCGCGGAACCCATCATGCCCAGGCCCAGGCACCGCGACACGCCCGGCCACGCCACCCCGCGTCCGGCGCTGCCGGCGAGGGGATCATCAACAGACCAACTTACGCTTCGCCCTCGCTGTCGTCGCAGCAAACCACGTTCACGCCCTCCCCTTCGAGGAAGGGAATGTCGAAAGTCTCCGCCTGATCGCCCAGCGCGCCGCACGTCACGTTCACAAAGTCTCCCGGTCCCAGCCCGCCGTTCACCGAGTTCGTAACCAACGCCTGGATGTCCGTTATCAGCGACCCGCATAGACTCACCGAATCCAGGTTCTGCAACCCTGCGAGCGCCGCGATGTCATAGACATCCGTGCCATCCAAGTTCAGACTCTGAAGGTTGACCAAGGTCGCGAGAGGCGTAATGTCCGAGATCGGATTTCCACTCAAATCAAGGAAGGTGAGGTTGGTACAATATTCCAGGCCGGACAGATTCCGAATGTTCAAGTCACGGGCATCGAGACTGTGCAGCGTAAGCAGGTCTGCGCGCGTGAGGAAACCCAGAGGCTGTCCCAAGGCGGACCGAATCGCCGCATCCAATACCTCATCATTGATCACTACGATGGTGGTCGCCGGACAGCCCGCCATCGAGACCACCAGCAGCGCGGCCACTGCTGTTGTGCCGATTCTCCGAATCCAATTCGTTCGCATGGCGCCCCCTTATCGTATGAGCCCTACGCGATCTCCGGCCCAAGCGCCAGAGAACCCATAAACCTGCTACCAGTACACAACCAGTACCTATTATGGGTCAATTCGTAACGCTTGTCAATAGTTTTCCTGACCCCAACTTACCGTCTCGGCCAATACAGCACAGCCTACTTGATATTATACACCGAATATTCCGCAATATGTCCAATGACAATCAAAAAAAGACCGATTAATCCAATTCTGACATATACTCCAGTGGCAAATTTATCAGTATTTGTAGCCATGCGCCGCCTATTCTCCCCAAATCCCCCGCCTGTAAGGGGCCTCACCACCCTTTCGAGCGGCTCTTGCGCTCCCGGATTCCTATCTCGGCAGCGACACGCGCGGTCCCAGACCCGCAAAAAAAGAAGACCCCCGAGGCATATCCGTCTCGGGAGTCCTGAGTCCGGCTCAGAATCTGAGTTCTACTGTTCCAGGACAGGGTTCGGTTCGCACTTTTCATCAAGGTAGGTCAGCAGCGGTACCGACCCTCCCTTGGCTTCCAGCAGCCCCACAACCACGCCCGTCACTTCGCAAAGAATGTCTTGCCACAAATCCGCCCTGGCGGGCATCTTCTTCGTAACCAGCGAAACGTGCTTCATCGGTTAACACCTCCTACGGCGGTCCAGGCCTGAACTCCTTTTTGCATGTCCCAGTATACCCGATACGCTGGTGACGCATCGGAAACTATCCATCTTGTCAAGAGTTTACTCGCCCCCCGCCCGTTTTGTCAATGCCCCGAATCGACTCCCAACAGACTCCGCCTAATAGGCAGCAGTGACCGGTCGACGTATTCGCTCCCCTTGGAGGACAGGACTTGACCTCGGGGACAAGGGGAACACGGTCCGTCCTTGCTGTACTTACCGTCCTTGCCGTCCCTGCTGTCCTTGCCGTCCCTGACCACCGGGGCACTGGAAACACTGGAATATCAGGCCCTTCCTCGGAGACCCCGTGTTGCCGCCCCACGCAGCCGAAAACAGACCTGAGACGCCCTCCCGGAAAGCGGGTTTTCCATCCCGCCAGTGTTTGTTCTTGGCACAGTACGAAAGATCCCGCGCCGGCTTTCACGTTGCTCTGGGGAACGGCGGCCCCACCTCCCGCAACGTCGCCCCGACGATTCGCGTCCACAGACAGAAGCCAGGGACGGTCCAAAGCGGAGCGAGTCCCCGAGCGAAGACGGGACTGTACCTGGCTTCAACTTCCGCCGCCCTATTGTATGTATTATAATATCGTACTATTATTATAAACGTATCCAGTGTCAAGACACGGGAAAGCTCACGGCATGGCGAACCGCGTGGGGGGAACATGACCAATGGTCCCAGCACCCGCCAACAGAGCTTCTCGTAATGACGCGCGCCACCGCAGCGCGCTCCTCATGCAGGATTGTGGGAGGGAATGCAAGAAACGGTGGCTGTCCACTTCTTCCACAATCAAAACGCGATGAAGAAAAGTATTGCGCAAAATGGCCTTGTGTGGCAGTATCGATTTTCGGTCAGAACTGCAAGGCACGCCTCCTCGTCTTCAAGCTGCACTACTGGACTGCGTGCGAATTGCCTAACTCAAAGGAGCGCGTAGCATGAAGCACGTATTTCGTTCTGCTTGCGGGGCTGTGTTTTTGGCCTGTCTGGTGTTCGCGACCGGCTGCCCCTTTCCCCACGACACCCCCATCCCCGGCGAGACCCGGATCTTCGACGGAATCGAATTTCAGTGGTGCCCGCCCGGTTCCTTTATGATGGGAAGTCCGCTAAGCGAAGTGGGCCGCTTCGACAACGAAACACGTCACCGCGTTGTGATTTCTCAGGGGTTCTGGTTGGGGAAGTATGAAGTGACCCAGGCCCAATGGGTGGCCGTTACGGGAAGCAATCCCTCCTACTTTTCGAGTGCCACAAGTGCTATCAAGCCCGTTGAACAGGTCAGTTGGGACGACGTGCAGTACTTTCTGGCCGAATTGAATGCGAACAAGAGTGCCATTGGCGGCCCCTACCGGCTTCCGACCGATGCCGAGTGGGAATACGCGTACCGGGCCAAGACCACAGCGCGCTTCTATTGGGGCGAAGACCCCACGGAATCCGACATCACCGACTATGCCTGGTATCTCGGCAATGCCAGCAACGAAACCCACAACGTGGGGGAGATGCTCCCAAATGATTGGGGGCTGTACGATATGGGCGGCAATGTCGATGAGTGGTGCCAAGACTGGTACGCGGATGACCCTGACGGATCCTTCGTTGACCCCCAAGGCCCAGCCACAGGCACATCAAGGGTGGCACGTGGGGGTTCGTGGAACAGTAGTCCGGCCTACTGCCGCGCGGCACTTCGCGACTTCTTCTTACCAAGCAGCCGAAACGCCGTCAGAGGCTTTCGTTTGCTTCGGATTCCGGATTGAGTAGTTGCGGTTATTCCCTTTTGGCTATGAGCAGCCAACGTCTGGACGACAATCTGGGTAATGGACACAAACCCAAGGAAGTAGAGAAGCAATGAAAGACGATGGCGATGTCGATGGACGTGATTTCTTGATTTGGCAACGAGGCTTCGGCGCTCTCTTGCTTGCGATTCTGCAGCGTCTCGTCAGTTTCTTTTTGCCCGCCGTACAGTGACAGGCTGCATCGTCTGAGAAGACACCCGTCTCCGGCAAGTTGACTCGATCAGTTGCTTCGGAACGGAGAACTGTTCGCGGAAGGATGATCGCCGGTTACCATCTGTTTTACCGGTGAGGAAGGGCGTAGCCCGCTGCATCAACCGCAACGAACGGTGGGCCTGACTTCTGGGAAAAGGCAGATACGCTTCGGAGAGGCCTGTCAAGGTGCAACGCGACGCGAGTGTCCGGCGTGCGGCACGACCATGCCAGCGCCCGGGACACTCTGGCAACTTTGCCAGTCTTGCAGGGCCGTGGTTGGCTTGGGGTACGCCACAAACGCCAGCCGAAACAGCGGGGGTGAACGATGGAAGTCAATCGAATGAACCTGCTTGAACGGATGCCGCGCCGGGCATTCTTCGCAACGCTCTGCGTTGCCGTGAGCATCATCGGTTCCGGGTGTGGAACGCTGCCAGGTAATCTCGCCGGACAGATCCAGTGGGAGGATTTTGGCGTGACGCATAGTTACGAATTCCCGCTCAACGGGGTCTTCGGAGCCGCGTTCCTCCTGTTGGAAGAGGATTACAGGTCGCTCGGGTATGAAGGACCGCCAAAAGGACATCTCAAAACGACGGAGGCAGCGATAGATTGGCATCGTCAAATGCCGGAGGAATGGTGGAGTTCTTCATCCATACCGCACGAGTGGTGGGGGCGCCAATCGGGAACAGAACCGGCCGAGGTAACGTTGCCCCTCGATGTCCCGGTCCCTCTGTTGCGCGCACACCTCGACAGCATGGGCCGGTTTGAGTTTAACAACCTCCCCCGCGGCCGGCACACGCTCTTCATCCGCTGGGGGAAGAACCCCGACCCGCAAAACAATATCTCAGGACCGTACGAGGTAATTGTCGAAAAGGGCGGGCGTTTCGAGCAGATCCTCCCTGTCAGTGCTTTTGACATGATCGATACCTAGCGGGCAGATGCTGCCATACCGCGATCCATAGCATCCCGGCTCGCTTTGCGTCCCTGGACCTGCCACTCCGGTTCCCCGTATTATCTCCATTGCCAGACAAAGGAGGTGGCAAAGGATGGCTACGCGCGTTCTGATCCTCTCGGTCACGGCTGGCGCAGGGCATCTTCGGGCGGCGCAGGCCGTCGAAGCGGCCTTTCTGGAGCGCCACCCCGAAATCGATCTCCATTGCGAGGACGCTCTGGACTACACCAATGCCGCTTTCCGCAATGGGTACTCGCAGGGCTACGAGCGCCTCGTGAAAGAACTGCCGTCCGTTTGGGGCCACATCTATGAGCGGTTGGAGGCCAAACCCGCTCGGAGCCGCCTCAAGAGTGCGATGGCTTTGTTTGACCGCCTGAACGCCGCGCGCCTTACGCGCATGGTGGCGAAGCTTGATCCAGATTGCGTCGTATGCACCCACTTCGTGCCCGTGGAGGTGCTCGCGCAGCGCCGGCGCAAAGGCAAGTTACGCGCTCCGTTGTACGTCGTGCTCACCGACTACGATGTCCACACGATGTGGATTCAAGAAGGCGTCGACGGATATTTCGTGGCCACGGAGGAGATGGCCTACGCCCTGCGCGCCCGTGGCACGGATGCGCACATTACCGTCACCGGGATCCCTGTGTTGCCTGCTTTCGCGCGCACCTACCCCGCCCGGCCGGAAATGCGCCGGCAGTTGGGTCTGGATCCTAGCCGGCCGGCGGTGCTGGTCTCGGCCGGCGGCTTCGGTATGATGCGCGCCGACGAGGCCGCCGTGGTTCTGGCCGGCCGACTTCCCCAGGTCCAGTTGCTTGTCGTGGCCGGCCGCAACGAAGCGCTGCGCGAACGGCTCGAGCGGGTCGCGTCGAAGGCGCCAGGCCATATCATTCCTTTTGGGTTCGTCGACAACATGCACGAACTCATGGCGGCCAGCGACCTCGCCGTGGCCAAAAGCGGGGGCCTCACCACGAGCGAATGCCTCGCCCTCGGCCTGCCCATGGTCGTGTTCAACCCAATCCCCGGCCAGGAGGAGCGAAACGCCCTGTATCTCCTCGAAAATGGCGCTGGACTTTGGGCCCACACCGCCGCCAACATGCTCTACAAGGCTGAGACGCTCCTCGGTGACCCCGAACGCCTCGCCCGCATGCAGGCCAATGCCCGCCGCATCGGCAGGCCGGATGCCGCATTTCGCATTGCCCACACTGTTCTCGGATCCACGGGTGCCAAACGTGGACACTGACCACCAATGGACGAGGACGAACAGAAAGGGGACAGCCAACGCCTATTGTTGTGGGAACGCGTATTGCACTGCCTAAACCTCAATAAGTGGTGTCCCAATTAATCCCCCCCTTTTACTGCCACTCTGTTACACCTATTGGAAAGGTCCGGGCGATTCGCACCTTTGAATTCTCGGGCAATCGTGTTACTCTCTGGCCGGGCTCACTCATTCGCAGGGGTGGCGTGGACTGGAAAGGTGCGGTTTCCAGTTCCCGGGTGGAAGGCATGACTTGGAGAAATCAACATGCTTGGGTCAAAGAGTGACTTCATGCGTCAAAGCTGCAACGCGCAATTCGGTGGTATTGCTGGAAGACTTTCCTCTTTTCGTAGTCATCGGATCTTCCGTTCGCTCGTTCTGTGTCTGCTTCCATCGATGTTGGCCTTCCAACTGGAAGCACAGGACGTTGATTTTGACGTGTCGCACCGGGTCATCCGCCAGGGCGAAACGCTGACCTGTTCCAACCTCACGGTGCCGGGCGGCCTTCCGATTATCGGATGGGAATGGGATTTCGGCGATGCCACGACGAGCACGGATGAGGCGCCGAGTCATGTTTACGCGGCGCCCGGACAGTTCACCGTGTCGTTGACGGCGACGACCGCGTCGGACAGCGTGACCGAGACGAAGACGGGATTCGTTATTGTGTTGGGACCGGGCGCGCCGGTGATCCTCAATGAGTATCTCGCTTCAAATAGCACCGGCCTGCAAGACGAAGATGGAAAGTATTCGGACTGGGTCGAACTGTATAACGCAACGGATGCCCCGGTGTCTTTGCTCGGTTGGGCGTTGACGGATGATGAGTTGAATCCGAACAAGTGGCCGTTGCCGGATGTGACGGTTGCTCCCGGCGGTTTTCTGGTCGTGTTCGCCTCGGATAAGAATCGCACGGCGGTGCCGGGGGAATTGCACACCAACTTCAAGCTGGATGCGGATGGCGAGTACGTTGCCCTCGTCCAGGACCCGTCGGTGCCGACGATTGCATATGCCTATCCCGCGCGCGAACAACGCACGGACGTCTCCTATGGATTGGTCGGCATGGATACGGGGCTACCGGAACCGGAGTTGCACGGATTCATGACCGTGCCTACACCGGGCGCGCCCAATGCTTACGACACTGCCCAGGCCGAAGTAACGACCACGCCGGCGTTGAGCCATATTCACGGCCATTACGACGCGCCTTTCAGCCTTAGCCTTACGGCCACCGAACCGGGCGCCGAGATCTACTACACGGAGGACGGGTCGCTGCCAAGCCAGGTGAGCGGCACCTTGTATGCCACGCCGATCACGGTGAACGCGAACAAAGTGATTCGCGCGATCGCCTACGCGCCGGGGTACCTTGGGTCCAAAGTGGCAACCGCGACGTACATCATCGGCGCGAGCGCCTTGCAGAAGAGTCTGCCATCGCTGTGCGTAGTTGGCGATCCCACGAAGGATCTATGGGCGCCGGACGGCATCATGGTTATTGACGGCGGTTTTAGTTCGTTCATACAGCACGGCGATGAATGGGAGCGCAAGATCTCCCTGGAGTTCTTCGATCCCTCCGGTGCGCCGGCCTCGCCAGAGCTGCTTGGTTTTCAAGAGGATTGCGGAATCCGCGTGCACGGCAGCAAGGGACGCCGGGAAGGTTACCTGGTTGCCCCAACCATCGACGATCCCTGGAGTAACTACCGATACAAGATTTCGTTCCGCTACTATTTCCGCGATGAATACGGCAATTCGCGCCTGCTGTATCCCCTGATCCCGAATGCAAACCTGTCCAGCCTGAAGCAGATTGTCATGCGCGCCGGCACGGACGATGTCTACAATCCCTTCGTCAAGGACGAACTGAGCCGCCGGTTAATGGCTCAGATGGGCAACGTGACGTGCCGCGGCACCTTCATTCATTTCTATCTGAATGGCTATTTCAAGGGATACTTCAATCCCGTGGAACGCTACTGCGAGGACTTCTTCCAGCAAGTCTACGGAAGCGATACCGGATGGGATGTTGTCAAGGGTACCGACGAACCCGAAAACGATCGGCGTGAACTGGTGGAAGGCGACTGGGACGCCTGGTTTGCGCTGAATGATTTTGCGGCGAACAATGACCTGTCCGATCCCACCAATTACGCGGCGATCGCGGCATTGATGGATATCGACAATTTCATCGACTACCTGATCATCGAATGCTATGGCGCGAATTTCGATTGGCCGCGAAACAACTGGTATATGGCCCGTGAACGCAGCGCCGATCCGGATTTGAGCCGCTGGCGTTTCTATGTGTGGGACATGGAAATGTGCTACTACGCCATGACCGACACCGCGGAAGATTTCACCGTGGAATCCTACTCGGATAATCCCTTCCACCTGACCGATGGCTGGACCTTCCTGCGAGCGCCGGGTACGAATCGTGACAACTCCCCAATTGCAAAGCTCTATCAGGCCTTGCTTGAGAACGCGGATTTTCGAGCGGCCTGGGAAGCGCGCGCCACGGCCTTGCTTGGTCCGGCTGGAGTCCTCGGCAGATCCAATGTGCAAGCGCAATTCGATGACCTGCAGGACGACGTGAGTGATGTCTTGCTTCAGCAACCCATGAACACCTTCATCCGCGATGTATGGGCGGTTGAACGCGCCGAGTGGCTGTTGTATTGGTTTGCCGAAGAAGGGCTGATGCCCACCTACGGAAACACAGACACCGACGGCGACGGGCTGACTGGGGTCCAGGAAATCGCGCGCGGCACACTCCCGAACGATCCGGATTCGGACGACGATGGCTTGACCGATGGCGAGGAAGTGAACGTGGAGTTGACGGACCCGATGGATCTCGATTCCGACGATGACCTCTTGCCCGACGGATGGGAGGTCAACCACAGCCTCGACCCGAACAGCGACGCCGGCGACGATGGTGCCAGCGGCGACCCGGACCTGGATACGTACTCCAACCTCGATGAATACGACGCCGGTACCGACCCGCGCTCCGATGGGTCTTTCCCAGGCGGTTCCGCCCCCGTGGCGGGATTCGGCGCACTCGCGCTCACGGCCGCGGCCCTGCTCGCGCTGGGCGTCATGCGAAGGCGATAGCCGCCGACACAAACGCCTCTGCGCAGGAGATCTGCGTCATTCCACTTTAATTCAGGGAGACTTCCCACTTTTCTTTCCCCAAAAAAATTGGCCACATAGGTATGATAACAGACTACTAATTTATCATTACTCCGCTACTGATATTTGCGCATGTTCATGGATGTCCCTGATTTTCCCCGGCTCGAACGGGCTGCATCGAAGGCGCCAAGCCATATCATTCCTTTCGGGTTTGTGGACAATATGCACGAACTCATGGCGGCCAGCGACTTCGCCGTGGCCAAAAGCGGGGGCCTTACCACGAGCGAATGCCTGGCCCTCGGCGTGCCCATGGTCGTGTTCAACCCAATCCCCGGCCAGGAGGAGCGAAACGCCTTTCACCTGATCGAGAATGGCGCCGGCCTTTGGGCCCACACCGCGGCCAACATGCTTTATAAGGTTGAGACGCTCCTCGGCGACCCCGAACGCCTTGCCCGCATGCAGGCCAACGCCCGCCGCATCGGCAGGCCGGATGCCGCGTATCGCATTGCCGACGCCGTGGTCGGTTCCCGGGAGCCCAAACCGCGCGGATAGACTTCATGGATCTCCCTGAATTTCCTTATCCCAAAGGTTTTGGGCGGGAGCATGTGAGCCTGCGGGAGCGCGCGGTTGTCGCGCGGCTTGCCGACTCCATGGGGGCGTGTTATAGTAGTAAAGGTGGGGGGGCTGTTTCTCCGTGCACGTCCTTCCAAGCACCGTGGGGCCGGTTTCGAGCGTATGCGCATCTACTGGACAATTCCAGAGTTGGCTGCCTTGCCGAAGTCAGAGCGCGAGGAAGTGTGGCGGTCCTGTCGTTTTAAGGCGTATCGCCATTGGCAAACCTGGCTCGCACTGCCTTTGTGCGCATCATGTGGTGGCGCAGGCACTTTGCTTGGTAGGTTTGTTTCCGGTGGCAACCTGGTGGGTACTCTCTGCGGCATGATAATAGGGGGTTTCATCTGTTGTTTCATTTTCGATCAGGTTGTCAAGCAAATCGGGATTTCCTACATCCGCGAGGAGTTGTCGAAACGGGATTCCGGCGAGTGACTTGGGCAGGGCGGTAGCCACCCGGTCAGTTCGGATCATTTTGCTCACGACCGAGGAAATTCAGGGTCATCCATGATAGGTATAAGTCAAGAGGCAAAGCGGGCGGTTTGCCGTTTCGTTAGAAAATAGGGACAGTTACATATTATTAGGCACTGGGGAGACTTTTCACTTTTGAGCTGAGGTTGGCAGATGGATTGCGGGGACGCGGGAGAAACCAGGACGCGATGCATGGCGGGTAGAATCATGGATGTCCCTGAATTCTCCCGTGAAATTTCCGAGTCCCCCACGCAACGGGTTACCTCATCCACTTCAATGGAACCGGTCTATTGCTTCGGCGGCGTGAGGGGCAGGTCCAGCCATGCCAGCCCGATATCCCGCCCCATATGGCTGGTGCTGTCACCTCCCGGCGCATCGTAGAAGATGGCCAGCCGCTTGCCGACTGGGATAACCGACGGCATCCCGATGCACTTCTTCGACCATGTGCAGTTCTTGCCGTCGAGGACCACCGCCTTGTTCCGCGCGTCCCAAGTGTTCAGATCCTGGGACCAATACACCCAAACCGCGTCCGTGTATTCGTTGCGGTCCAGGCCGATGTGGTTTGTGAAGAGGAACCATGTCTTGTTGGCGGGTTCGAAGTAGAGCGAGGAATTCTCAATCTGCTCCTCAGGCGAGACGATCGGCTGCGGGTCGATGGCCCAGGGCCCGTTCAAGTCCTTCGTACGCGCGATTCCCAGCGTGCGCTTCATGGACGCACTGAAGAACATCAGATACTCATCGTCCCGCTTAACGATGTGGCCCGGGCTCGCGGTATCCGCGTAGTACGTGCCGGGCTTCGTGCGAAAGGGAACCACCTCCGGCTGCTTTATCCAAGGTCCGGCAAGCGATTGGCTCCGTGCTTTCATCGTCAGGTAAGGGAAGGTCGGCACGCGGTCCGGAGGCGGGCTCGCGTTTGGCGATGCCACGTAGAACATGTGCCATTCCCGGCCATCGTGAATCACCCAGGGAGAGGCCGCCGTGGCGGAATCACCCTCGCCGGGCTTGCCATAATCCAGAATGGGGCCCCTCTTCTCCCACGACTTCAGGTCCGTGCTGACGGCCAGGCAGGCCAGCCACCCCGTGGGACCCGCGCCGTCGTAGAAGAGGTGGTAGACACCGTTCTCCTGGAAGATCAGTGCTTCCCGTGCGCCAAGCGTGTCGCACTCATTGGGACCATCCCCGTGCCGGAGCACCACGCCTTGGTCCTGTGCCTCCATCCGAAGGGTGGCAATGGGCCGCCCGTCCGTATACGCCGTTTCCCCCGCCACCGTGAAAGTGGTGGATGCCCACAAGAGCCCAAGGCATGCATGCTGAATCATGTTCGTCTCCTCCCGCGGATTGGCGCCGAAATGCCGGGGCTCGGTCCCCGCGTTCCCAAAAAGCGGCCTGCCTTCATCGTGTCACACTACCCGCGAGAGGACAACAAACTGCGGGGACCACGAACTCTGCGATCCCCACACCGGGTGCCTGATTCTCACCATCTTGAAATACCGCTGCGTTTGATCGGGCGGTTGCGAGAATTCGAAGAACGCAACGGTGTGGCGTGGCGCTTTCTTCGGTACCGTTGATCAGGACCTCTCACAAAACCGCCAGGCCGCCAAGCTAGGCGGACACTCATCCACAGCCCTGACAAGGGCGCAGGGGCGTAGCCGCGGGTGGAGCCGATGGCGGAACCCGTGGATTGATGCGGCGCCAAGCGATCAAGCCCCAGCGTGGGCGCGGGAGGTCCAACGAGACGATTGGCACGACACGCCAGTTATTCACAGGAGCGCTGGAGAGGCGCGTGAGAAATGGATAGCGGGACCTGACGAAGACACCTGCGCCCCGCTGGGCATTCATGGATCCCCCTGAGTTTTGTGAGTTCCTGACAGAGAGAAAGCGGACCCCAAGGCCGTGCCTCGGGGTCCGCCTCCTGCTGGGGAGATCCTCCTTGGGGACAACACCGCTCCGGCAAGGACACCCTCGCCAGAAGGCGGCGGAGTTGGATTCAGCCGCTTGAACCCGCGCGAAATGAGCGCGGGTCGATCCCATACTTTCGCACGCGCAGTCCCATCAGGCGCTCCGTGATGCCGAGCAACTGGGCTGCCTTGGCGCGGTTCCCGTTCGAGACTCGGAGCGCGTCGACGATTAGCGTCCGCTCCACCGATTCGAGGGTGGCGGGCAGCGAATCGCCAGGCGCCCCCGCGTCACTCTCAATCTGTTGGAGGGCTGGCGGCAGGTGCTTCACGTCGATCACATCGCCTGTGCATAGGAGCACGGCGTGCGCGATGCACTGTTCAAGTTCTACCTGGTTTCCGGGCCAGGGGTATTCCAGCACCAGGCTGGTCGCCTCGGACGACAGCCGTTGCGCGGGCCGGCCCTCGCGTTGGCCGACTTGGCGGATGTAATGCTGCGCCAAGAGGAGTATGTCCGTCTTGCGTTCCCACAATGGCGGAATGCGCAACGTGAAAACGAACGGCTCCTCGCAGAAGTCCTTGAGACAACGTCCCTCGGCGATCAAACGCTCGAGATCCTGCGTGCTCGCCGCAATGACACGCACGTTGACGGGCCGCGACGTGGAACTGCCCGGGCGGACAATGGCCCGCTCCCGTATGCATCGCATGAGCTTTCCCTGGGTCGCCAGGGTGAATACGCCCAGTTCCTCGATGAAGAGCGTCCCGCCTTCGGCTTCATCGAGCTTTCCAGGGTGCTGTAACTTTCGCGAGGCCTCGGCATCGAGTCCGAACAACTCGGATTCCACAAAGGCCTCGGTGACCTCCGCCCAGCTAACCTTCACGAACGGCTTGGCCGCCCGGGGGCTCATTGCGTGGATGGAGCGGGCCAGGCCCTCGGCGCCCGTGCCCCGTTCGCCACGCAGCAACACTGCCGCGTTGCCCGAAGCCAACTGGGCCGCCATACGGTACACGTGGTCCATTGCGGGACTCTTCTCGACGGAGAGCCGGGCCGCACTGTTATCCTCTTCCCAAAACGCGTTCATGAGGGTCTCCGGGCGGGGAAGGAGCAATGCGTGTGCCAATGGCGCGAATCGTCAGGGAAGGACGTGGGGGCGGGGCGGAATGCCCTGTTAACGCCTTGCTGGGACGAGACTTGATTCGATACGCGAAGGCCGGGCAGTTCCTGCGATCTTACCCGTGCGAGCTCCGAGATCTACCAAAGCGTAGGTTCGCGGTCTTAAACCAACCGCGCCGTACGATAGATGCGCGGATCGATGCCGTGCTTTCTGACCCGCAGCCCCATGATCCGCTCCGTGATGCCCAGCGTCTCGGCCGCCTTGGCCTTGTTCCCGCGGGAGTTCTTCAATGCCTCGATCAACATCTCGCGTTCGACGTTGTCCATCGTGGCCTCCAACGTCTCCTTCATCACGGTGCCCGACGCCTCCGCCGTCTGGAGCGTGGGAGGGAGGTGATGTCCATGCACGACATCGTCGTTGCTCAGCAGGACCGCCCGCTCGATGCAGTTCTCCAATTCCCGCACGTTTCCCGGCCAATGGTAGCTCGATAGCATATCGATAGCCGGCGTCGAGATGCGCCGGACGTTCTTGCCCGACGCTTTAGAGTACTTCTCGACGAAGAAGTTCGCCAAGTCGAGAATATCCGTTCGCCGCTCGCGCAGCGGCGGGATGTGGATCGGAAATACATTCAGCCGGTAATACAGGTCCTGGCGGAAGCTGCCGTCCGCCATCGCCTTTTCCAGGTCGCGGTTCGTGGCGGCCACGATGCGCACGTCCACCTTGATGGTATCCGTCCCGCCGACCCGCTCGAACTCGCGCTCCTGCAAGACCCGGAGCAGGCGGATCTGCATGGTAGGGGCCAAATCGCCGATTTCGTCCAGGAAGATCGTCCCCCCGTCGGCCAGTTCAAAGCGCCCCTTGCGCTGATTCAGCGCGCCCGTGAACGCGCCCTTCTCGTGGCCGAATAGTTCACTCTCAATAACGGACTCCGGCAATGCGGCGCAATTCACCTTGATGAACGGTTTTGAGGTGCGGCGGCTATTGTAGTGGATGGCGCTGGCCACCAATTCCTTGCCGACCCCGCTCTCCCCGCGGATCAGAACGGTGGCATCGCTCTTGGCCACCTGGCCGATGAGATCGAAGACCTTCTGCATCGAGCCGGATTTCCCGATGATGTTTGCCGGTCGGAAGCGATCTTGCAGCTCGTTCTGCAGCCGCACGTTCTCCGCCTTCAACCGCAACTGTTCTTCCATGGCCGACTGGCGCAACCGCACCGCCTGGGCGATCATGGACGCGATGATGGAGAGCAGCCGCACGTCTTCATCGAGCGACACGGAGTCCTGAAATAGGCGATCCACGCTCAGCGCGCCGATGGTCTCATTGCCGAGCTTGATAGGCACGCAGATAAAGGAGATGGCCTCCTTCTTCAGCTTCTGGCGCGCGCCCGTTCGGTCCAGAAAGGTCGGCTCATCCGAGATTCGAGGAATGGCCACCGCCCGCCCCGTTTGGACCACCGTTCCCGTGACGCCTTCGCCCGGCCGGTAGTGGCCCCGCTCCCGCTGGCTGGCGGATAGCCCGTGCGCCGCCTCGATGGAGATGTCGCCGGTTTCCCGATTGAGCAATGCCAGGGTGCCCCGGTCCATGCCCGTATTCTTCGCGATTGCCTGGAGCACAGACCCTACCTCGTCGCGCAGATCGAGGCTCCGGTCCAAGGTCTGGCTGATCTCGAAGAGGAGGGCCAACTCACTGACCTCGCGCCGGACTCGCGGCTTGGAGCCAGTCCTAGCCCCTTTTTCTCGTGTTGTGGTCATCGATCCGAAAAGCACCCCAATGTCGTTTCGTCCCCTGGAATCTACCGGATTGTAGGAAACTGGATCCGGCAAAGTCAAGGCCGCGACAGGCAGTCGCACTCCGTCCAGTTCAACCTAAAAACGGCAGTTGAATGGGACTGACCCCGTCTTTCGCGTAGGCTTTGCGGAGCGAAACACGGGGTCTGTCCCTCCCCCAGTGGGTGACCGTGACGTCTCTCATAAGGCATTCGCCCCGGCAACGTTAATGACTGCATGGCGGTTTAACTGCCGTTTTTAGGTTCAACTGCAAGTCCAAAAAGAGAAGACGCGGTCCTGGATTTCCCAGAACCGCGTCTGAACGAGCTGTTCGGCGGCTATTCTTGCGATTTGGTGATATCCGGTGCGGTCCAAACCGTCAGATTGGTCAAATCCCCACCTCTGCGCGGGAAGATGAACTTACCGGCAATGTACCCGACAAGGAACATGATCCCGTGGCCCAGGAACCCCACGTAGTAGTTGTTCACCAACTGCGGGAGCCCGACTTTGCTGGCCACTGCGCAGTACAGCGTGAAGCTCAACATCACGACGATACCAAGCATCATGGAGCGGTCGTCGGCGACCTTGGTGAAGAACCCCAGCATGTAGAATCCAAGCAAGCCGCCGGCGGTAAGGGCCGTCAAGATGGTCGCGGTATCCTGAAGGGTCGTGGATTGCACGGCCATCAGGATGATAGCGCCCACAATCATAATGACCGCGACCACGACACCGATTGTCTTCGCAACGAAGGTGTAATGCGCGTCATCCCGATCCTTCGCGATGTGGCGCCGGTACACGTCCACAACGCCAACGGCGGAGATCGCATTCATGCTGGAAGAAATGCTGGACATGGCGGCCGACAGCACCGCGGCAATGACCAGGCCCGTCAGCCCTCGTGGCAGGTAATGGACCACAAAGTACGGCAGGATGGACTCGGCCTTGGCGCCGTTTGCTCCAGTGTAGATTTCCATTGCGGTTTCGGTCGGTGTGTATTGGAAGAACAGATAGAGGCCCGTGCCCAGGAACATGAACAATGCCCACGTCGGCACGCTGAACACCGTGCAGATCAACATGGCGATCCGCGCTTCCTTCATGCTCTTCGATGCCGCGTAGCGCTGAATCACGTTCTGATTGGCGCTGTATTCGTAAAGCCAATTGCCAAGACCCATGATCAGGATCAGAAGGAACGTCTTGTCCTGCAAGTCCTTCAACTTGAACGGCATTGACTTGATGGGCTCAAGTCTCACTTCGCGCACGCGCGTAATCTTCTCGGTCGCTTCGGCCTTTCCCACCACCGCGACGCTCTCGCGAGCGAGCGCATAGACGTGCGTCGGCACTGCGGTTTCCCGAATGACAATGAGGTCACCGGGATCGCCGTCTTCATCCGGAAACTCCACGCGTTCGTACCCATGGGCAACGGGGTCATCGAAGAGCGCCTGAATGTCGGCAGGAATCTCTTCGCCTTCTTTCGCCTCGACGACGACATCCGCGAAATGACTGAACTTGCGTTGTTCCATGCCTTTCGAGACGACCTCGCCCGCGCCACCTGGAATTGCTGCGAGGACGACGAAGAGCGCGATGAACCCACCCACCCAGAGGACCAATGCCTGGATGAAGTCCGTCCAGAGTACCGCGCGAATGCCGCCCATTACGGTGTATACCGACGTGACGATTCCGCCGACGAAAATGCACATGTAAGGATTCCATCCAAGGATGGCCTCCACCAGCAGCGACACTAGAAACAGGATGAGCGCGACCCGAATGGCCTGTCCGAACATGAATGCACATGCCGCGTAGACACGGGTCTTGGGGCCAAACCGGTGCTCGAGGTATTCGTAGGCGGAGGTGATATGCGTGCGCCGGAAGAATGGGAGAAAGAAGTACGCCGCAAAAAGGACCACAAACGGCAGTACATAGTTCGGCGACATGCGATACCACGCGGCCTTGTACGCATCGCCGGGATAGGCCACAAAGGTAATCGAGCTGATCGACGCCGCGAACATCGAGAATCCGATGAGCCAACCGGGAAACGACCGGTCTCCGAGGAAATACCCTTCCGTGGTGCGTGACTTGCTCGCGAATATCGGCCCCATCGCCGCCATCGACAAGAAATACACGACCAACACCACGAGATCGATTGTGGTAAACCCTTCCCCAAGCATGTTCTACCCCCTGCCCGTTAAGAAGATTGCATTGATTCCGAGCCAAAACCTTAACAGGTTGATGATGCGCGGTCAAGGTGCTGCGAGCTGCGAGCCGACACGCGCCGGGTCGTTGGACGCGGGGCGTACATTTATGGTATACAAGATTCGGGATTTGCGCTGGTTCCCGCCAGCCGGCAATTCTCTGTTGCCGCTTTGTTCCCGGAGAAGTCTCTTGGGGGAGACGCGTGTTGAGCACAAGCATTCGCCGCTTCATCACGCCAAGGCAACGGCCGGCACGATGGCGTAAAACCGTGCAGTGGCCAAGTTGGAAGGGGGAATCGATCTGCCCACGATGGGGGTGAGAGGGACAATGGGACGCAACTGGAAGCCACGGTTCTTGGTGGTTCTCCTGTTTGTCGGCGTGGCCATTGGGGCCCACGCGGCACAAGAGGAGGCCGCGAAAGGCGGCGAAGAAGCTCCGGCCGAGCCCATTACGGACGATCAGTGTTTCCTCTGTCATGAAGACCCCAGCCTGACGAAGGTCACGGAGGCGGGTACCGAACTTTCGCTGTTTGTGGACAAGCCCCCCTACGATGCATCCATCCATGCGGCGCTGTCCTGTACCGGCTGTCACACGGGCATCGTGGAAGTCCCCCACGAGCCAGAGCTCCCCGCCGTCAACTGCGGGGACTGCCACGGCGAGGAAGCCGAGCTGTATGCGAAGAGTCTCCACGGCCAGGCCCAAGCCAACAAGGATCCCCTGGCGCCGGAATGTTGGGACTGCCACGGCAAGCACGACATCCTCCCCTTGGATGACCCGAAGTCGCGCACCAATCCGATTCACATCCCTGAGATGTGCGGCACCTGCCATGCCGAAGATGCCCCGGTCGCCAAGAGCCGCAATATCGACCAGCACGACATCCTGACCAATTACGAAGACAGCATGCACGCCACCGGCCTGTACCAGCAGGGCCTCACCGTGACGGCGGTCTGCACCAGTTGCCACACCGCGCACAATGTCCTCCCGCACACGGACCCACAGTCTTCGATTCACCGGGACAACATTGTCGGCGTGTGCACCCAATGCCACGCGCTCATCGAGCAGGTGCACGAGAAGGTCATCGAAGGCAAGCTCTGGGAGGAGCAGCCCGAAGTGATCCCCGTCTGCGTGGATTGCCACCAGCCGCACGTGGCCCGCAAGGTCTTCTACGAGGAAGGTGTCAGCGACCGGGACTGCATGACGTGTCACCAGAAGGAGCATGCCCGCGCGGACGGCACATCGTTGGCCGCGGTCGACACGGACCTGCTTGCCCATTCGACGCACAACGAAATTCGCTGCGCCCAGTGCCACACGGAACTGGACCCGCAGAACGCGGTACGGCCCTGCGCCCCGATTGTCGAGGTCAAGGTGGACTGTTCCATCTGCCATGCGGAGCAGGTCGACCAGCACACCCGCAGCATCCACGGACAACTGCTGGCGAAAGGCGACGCGGACGCGCCCGTCTGCCTCGATTGTCACGGCGGGCATGGCACGTTATCCAAGGAAAACCCCGCTTCGCTCACGCATCCGCGCCGGGTTCCGGAATTGTGCGGCACCTGCCATCGCGATGGCGAAAAAGCCGCCTCACGCATCGGGCCGGAGTTTGCCGGGCTGGTGCAGAGCTTCACCGAGAGCGTCCACGGACGCGGCCTGGCTGAGACGGGCCTCCTCGCCACGGCAACCTGCACAAGCTGTCACACGGCGCATCTACCGCTGCCTCCCACAGACCCCGAGTCGTCGGTGAACCCCGCTCATATCGCCGACACCTGTGGCCAATGCCACCAGGGTATCGAAGAGAAGTTCGTAAACAGCGTTCATTCACCGGCCGTGAGCAAACAGCCCCCGGACAAACTGCCCGTATGCAGTTCTTGTCACACCGCCCACAGCATCAGCCGCACCGAGCAGGAGTCCTTCAAAGAAGGCATTCTCGAAACCTGCGGCAAGTGCCACGAGTACGTCACCGAAACTTACTTCGACACCTACCACGGCAAGGTTTCCAAACTGGGCACGGAACGGGCCGCCCGCTGCTACGATTGCCACGGGGCCCACGACATTCTTCCCCCGTCGGATCCCGAGTCGCACCTGAGCCGAGACAACATCGTCGACACCTGCGCGAAGTGCCACGAAGGCTCGCACCTCCGCTTTGCGGCGGGCTACTTGACGCACGCCACACACCACGACCCGGAGAAGTATCCCGCGCTCTTCTACGCGTTTTGGGCGATGACCATCCTGCTTGTCGGCACCTTCTCGTTCTTCGGACTCCACACGCTGATGTGGTTCCCGCGTTCCCTCCGCGAGCACCGGAAGAAGAAACAGTTGGGCATCGAAGCCGCGAAAGACCGTGTCATGGTGCGCCGCTTCGATCCTATCGTGCGCCAAATGCATTTCGTGCTCATCCTGAGCTTCTTCGCACTGGCCTTGACGGGCATGGCCCTGAAGTTCTCCTACATGCCTTGGGCGCAGTGGCTTGCGGAATCACTGGGCGGGTTCTCGTCCGCCGGTGTCATCCATCGCATCGCCGCGGTGGCGATGTTTGTCGTGTTCTTCATTCACCTGGGATACGTGGCCCAGCGCAAACGCAAAACCGGCTCGACCTGGAAACAGATCCTACTGGGCCCGGGGACCCTCCTGCCGACGTGGCGCGATGCCCAGGAATTCTGGGCGACCGTGAAATGGTTCCGCGGCAAGGGCCCGCGTCCGCAATACGGCGAGTGGACTTACTGGGAGAAGTTCGACTACTTCGCGGTCTTCTGGGGTGTCGCGATCATCGGCTCGACGGGCCTGCTCCTGTGGTTCCCTGAACTGTTCACCTGGGTGCTGCCCGGTTGGCTTATCAATGTGGCCACCATCATTCACAGCGACGAAGCGTTGCTTGCCGTGGGCTTCATCTTCACGATCCACTTCTTCAATACCCACTTCCGGCCCGAGAAGTTCCCGATGGACATGGTCATGTTCACGGGAGTCATTCCCGAGGAGGAACTCAAGGAAGAGCGCCCGCGATACTACGAGGCCCTCAAAGAGAGTGGTGAACTCGACAAGCGGATCACGGTCCAGGCGCCTAAGGAGTTCCGCTTCTGGGCAGCCATCTTCGGGACCTTGGCGCTGGTGGTGGGCTTTGGCCTCGTGCTGCTGATTATCTGGTCCATGTTCGCGGGGTATATTGTCGATATCCTCGGCTGGCGTCTGGAGCTTTAGAGCCTCGCTGCGGCTTGGGGGCGGGTCCGCGCGTCCACCCGATTTCGACAGACATTGGACGCGCGACGCATATTTGTGGTATACAAGATTCCAGATTCACGCTGGCTCCTGCCGGCAGGCAAAACCCCTGTTGCCGGAACAGCGTCTTGGGGGAGACGCGAAATGAGAGAGGGCCCGCGCACCACCATGCGCAAACATGCCATTCCACCAATCTGTGCCTTGCTGGCCGTTTTCGGTCTGCTATCACTGCCCGCCTACGCCATCGAGGACGCCGACTGCTTCATGTGCCATAACGACCCCGCGGCGATGGGGACTGACGCCACCGGTGAACCGATCCACGTCTATATCGACGAGGAAATCTACTCCGCATCGTCGCACGGACCTATCGGCTGTATCGCGTGTCATGCCGATATTGTGGAACTGCCACACCCCGATGCGCTGAAGCCCGTCGACTGCGGCGCCTGCCATGAAGAGACGCAACAATACGCGGAGAGTCTGCACGGGATCGTTTTGAGCGAGGGAGACCGCGCCGTTTCCGGGTGCGCAGATTGCCACGGGATTCACGATACGCGGCCCTCCACGGATCCCCTGTCGAAGACGCACAAGCGCAACCTGCAGGAAACCTGCGGCAAGTGCCATTCCGACCCGGCTATCGTCAAGAGTCACATGATCTCCGTGTCCAATCCCTCCGAGTCCTATCTGAAGAGCGTGCACGCCCGGGCACTGTTTGAAGAAGGCAACGAGAACGCCGCCTCGTGCAGCGATTGCCATGGCACCCACGAGATGCATCCTTCTCAGGATCCACGTTCGCCCGTGAACCGGTTCAACATCTCCGCGACGTGCGGCAAGTGCCACGCCGATATCGTGGCCGAATACGCCCTGAGCATTCACGGAAAGGCGCTTGAAGCCGGCATCAAGGATTCACCGACCTGCATTGACTGTCACGGCGAACACGACATCGAGCCGCCCTCCTCGGGAACGTCTCCCGTCAATCGTCAGATTGTCTCTCAGTCCACGTGCCCGCGCTGTCACGATGACGAGCGCGTCATGGAGCGCTACGGGGTTGTGACGATGCGCCAAGCCAGCTACATGGACAGTTACCACGGGCTTGCCAGTGCGGCGGGGTCCACCGTCGTCGCATCCTGCGCAAGCTGTCACGGCTCGCACTCGATACTGCCCGCGAGCGATCCAGCCTCTTCAATCAACCCCGAGAACCTCCCGAACACCTGCGGCCAATGCCACGAGAACGCCGGCCCCAACTTCGCGGATGGACCGGTGCACATCATCCCCACCGACCCGGGACAAAGGGCATTGGGTATCGTGCGCTTGGTCTATCTATGGCTGATTGGGATTATTCTCGGAGGCATGGTTGTCCACAATACGCTGCTCATGGCGCGTCCCTCGCTGAGCAAACTCTGGATCGAAATGGGGGAGGTGGGAACCCGTCAGCGCTTCTCGAAGGGCCACACCATCGGGCACATGGTGCTCACGATCTCCTTCATTGCATTGGCGATCTCCGGGTTTGCGCTCCGCTATCCGGATACCTGGTGGGCCAAGGCCTTCTTCCTGAACAGTGAAGACCTCGCCATCCGGGGTACCATCCACCGCGTGGCCGGCGTGATTCTGGTCATCCTCACGGTCTGGAACGTTATCTACAGCATATTCTTCCGTAGCGGCCGCCGCGATCTGGTCAAACTGATCCTTACCTGGAAAGATGTGAAGGATGTCTTCCACAACATGGGCTGGGCTGTGGGTCTCTGCAAGGAGAAACCCAAGTTCGACCGTTACAGCTACAGTGAGAAATTCGAGTACTGGGGCTTGTGGTGGGGTTCCGTGCTCATGATCGTCACGGGTTACGCCATGTGGTACGGCGGGTGGTTTCTCCAGTATTTCCCCAAATACATCCTCGATATCGCCGCCCTCATCCACTTCTACGAGGCGTGGCTCGCCTGCGGAACGATCATCATCTGGCACATGTACTACATGGTGTTCGATCCCGAAACGTACCCGATGAACTGGTCGTGGATTACCGGCAAGATCACGGAAGAGGACATGCGCGAACGCCACCCCCTCGAATATGAGCAGGTCGTGCTCAAGACGCAAGAGGAAGAGGGCTCTTCCGCGAAGTAATCGAACCAGCTTGACCGATCAGTCCGCGGGACTGGGAGGGGGAGAGTCTGGGGGTGTGCCCTCCGCCGGTACTTGCTTTGCGCCCGGTTCAATCGCCAGGATTTCCAGCGTCCCCACTTCCGGGCCGGGCGCATAGTGCACGCGCACCCCATCACCAGGTTTCAGGGATGCCCACAAGTCCGGGTCCACCTCCGTTGAGACTACCACGGATTCATCCTCGGGAAAGACGAGCCGCAAGAGCAGCTCGTGGCCGGACTCCGGTTTATCCGTGGACGGGCCTCGCTTTTCCACCACCTCGCCCATCGCGCTGTCCGGCCCCTCTTGCTGGAGGCGGTTTCGCCGGTGCGCCCCATCGACGACGGCCAGGACCGAGATGATCGACAGCAACGCGAGTATCCGGACCATGCCCGGACGTCCGCCCAGCCGCTTGGCCGTGGCGCCTGCCATATCCCCGAGCGGCTGCGACGTTTTGCCGGTCCGTCCCCGGATGTCTTCCCTATGATACTTGGTAGCCACGTTGGTGCGGGCTCCCTTCATCGCCCCGTGCGGATGCGCGCCTGTGATTGTAGTGTAGCACCAAACCGCCCGTGCTTGCTCCCGACCCCCCACAGCACCCCCATTTCCGGCACCCATTTCCGGTAGTTGACTCCAGACGCCAGCCACCCTTACCATAGAGTCACTCTTTGGGGTCGTGTGGTGAGCCATGGTTCCTCCTTCCGGTTTTCTGCACGCGTGAAGAGGGCTTCGTCGAACTCCATTTGCGTCCGTGGTTTGCAGTTCCCGCAGGCGGAACTGCACACCACCACACAGGGATAATGGTCATGAGACAGCAAGCCGATGCGCAGCCCTTCAGCATGCGGGATGAAGAAACGATCAGTTTCATCCCCGACGATCTGAAATTCCTCGTAGTTCAGATCCTCAAGGAAGGCAATTCCAACCGTGCTATAGGCGCCATCCGCGAACTTCATGACAAAGCCGCTCACGGCGATCCTTACCTCGTGGCTTCTTCTGTTTACGATTTCCTCTGGAAGAAGGTCGCCTCGGACGCCCGGAAGAATCTCTACCCACTCGTGGGCGATTTCTTTCTAACCGCGCTCGAACAGAAGCTCTCCGAAATCGGCCCCAACAACATGACCAGCCGGTTCCGCGAACTCATGGAATGCTATCGCGATTCCGCGGACCTGCGGTGCCGCCTGGAGGGCCCCCTCTATTGCGTAGACCTGTTCCTCCTCAAGAGCACGCAATTGGTCCTGGGCGCCCGGTACTCCACGGATGAACAACTCACCGCCACCCTCCAAGACCGTCACGATCGCAGACCGCAATTCCTCGAGGAAGACAAACTCACTCTCGAACAACAGATTGAACATAGTCTGGACCTCGCCAAGGATGCCTTGCTGGATACCCAGGAAGTCCTCGGCAAAATCGGCCGCGAGGCAAACGGCCTCAGCACCGGCTACGTCAAGTTCATCCGGTCCACCATGGATCGGCTCACTCTGTCCTGGCAGCACTGGAAGGAGATGCACGAGCAGAAGGGCATCATGCAGTGCACACCGGAAGAGTACTTCAAGCAAGGCATCGCCCGGGCCGAGAAGGTGAATTCCCTGGTGCTGGCCGCGCTGCTTCTCGAACAGGTGGGGGCCGAGTACCAGGACAAGATGTGCAGGGAGTTCTTAAACCATCGCTTCAGCAACAAGCCAGTCGATCACCCGATGCGTGGCTGTATCTTTGATGCGGCGGAAATCTACCGCGACCAGGGTATCGTGGAACGTGAACAGGGCGCGTTTATTCTCAGCGAACGACGTTTCACGCGATCGATCAATCTGTTCGGCCAACTCCGGGACCGGACTTCGGTCGCGCAGACGTTGATCGAGCGGGCCCGCATGTATATCACGAGGGAAGTCGACGCATGGAAGGCCAAGAGCGACCTATTCCTCGCCGCGCAGAATATCGCGGCCGCCCACAAGCGGCTCCCACCGACTCAGCCATTGCCCGCGCTCACACCCGAACAGGTGGCCTATTTCTACGAACACAAGGGCATGAGCCAGGAAGCCCAGGTGTACCGGCACTACGAACCCGCCCTGCAGATGCACGGCTGACGGTGTATGCGCCCTATCGCGTGGCAATAAGAACGGGCGACACCCGCACGCTTCCGCTCGGCGCCCCACTCGCGCACCCATTCCTCGTCCGTGCCCGTCTGTGTTCGTCCCCGCTACTTCCCAATCTTGCGCCCCTCCGGTGTCGTGGGGAAAGGGCACATCTCGCAAACAGCGCATTGAGAACATTTCGGCGCGCGGGCATTGCAGACTGCGCGCCCGTGAAACACCAGGCAGTGCGAGTACATCCGCCAATGCTCCCGCGGCAGGAGTCGCATGATGTCCTGCTCGATCTTCGCGGGATCGTTGCTGGTTGTAAACCCGAGGCGATTGCTCAGCCGCCTGCAATGTGTGTCCACGATCACCCCGGCCGGCTCGAAGCATTCCGCGAGCAACACGTTGGCGGTCTTGCGCCCCACGCCGCGCAACTGCAGCAACTCTTCCATGGTCCCCGGTACCTTGCCCCCGAATCGCTCCACGATATCGCGGCACGCCTCGCGGATGCTCTTGGCCTTCTGCCGGTAGAACCCGCAGGTGCGGATAGCCTCTTCCAACTCACCTTCCGGGGCGTTCGCGTAATCCTTCGCGCCGGGGTATCGCTTGAAAAGCGTCTTGGTGACGATGTTCACGCGCGCGTCGGTGCATTGGGCGGCCAAGATCGTGGCGATGAGCAGGTGCAGCGGGTCCCGGTATTCGAGCGAACACGTCGCCTCCGGATACTCGGCTTCGAGCTTTCTTACAACCGCCAGCGCGCGTTCCCGCTGCGCGGCCAGAGTCTTCTTGAAGGTTGACATAATGTCTCCATTGATATGATAAGGCAAAAACAGTGAACCATCTGTCGGCCGCGACATCCCCCTTGGCCCTGCGGGCATGTCCCCTTCAAAGACGAGGGGACAGAAGTCGACATAGGGGCGCAACATCCCCCGGCCCTGCGGGCCACCCCCTTCAAAGGGGGAATCAAGTTGCGTACGCTTCGCTGCGCCTATTCTCGTAACCAAAGGTCTCCGTGTCACCCGAAGTATTTCCTGCAATTCACAGACATGGTGTAGCAGAGTTCCCCCTTTGAAGGGGGATCAGCCTTGTCCTAAACAGGGTTTTTGGACTTTTCATAGAAATGCCCTCTTGAGATGGATAAGAATCGATGTGTCGAAGACCTTTTCTTGTCCACCAAAGGAGGGCGT
>JADLGB010000005.1 GCA_020849535.1 Candidatus Hydrogenedentota bacterium | reverse complement strand
GGCGCCCTCGCCTGTGTCTTGACTCTTAAGAGCCGGCAGGGATGCCGGCGCTCCTGGCAGCGATTATGTGGAGTGCGGCGGCTTGCCGCTGCTTTAGATGAGCAGGCTTGCCTGCGGTTTTGGGGATCGCTCACGCGCCTCGGACAAGCGGAAACCGGACGGGGGGAAGTACCCAATCAAGAGCACAGCCGAGGGCGGCTATGCCACACGCGCTTGCCCTACCTGCCGATGTTCTCCCTGTCTTCCAGTTCATGGTTTACCCCAAGTTCCCGTAGATCTCTGTGACCTGCGCATTGGAGAAAGACGTGTGGCACAGGCGCCCTCGCCTGTGTCCCATTCTCCCATTCCTTGCTTGTCTGAACCTCTTCAAGTCCTACTGCCAATCAAGGTCCAAAGGAGAGGAAGAACCCACCAGGGCATGGCAAGCGCGTGTGGCATAGGCGCCCTCGCCTGTGACTTGATCGTAAGAGCCGGCAGGGATGCCGGCGCTCCTGGCAGCGATTGTGTGGAGTGCGGCCACGTCGCGGCGTGGCTGTGCTCCCATTCTTCCCCCGGCTACGGCGCAGCCGGACGCAGGTCGCTCCACTCGGGGATCTTCACGCGGATTTCGATTGGAGCCGTCGAACCGGCCTTGGCTTCTATTCGGCTGATGGGCTGCACCTCGCGCGCGCCGACGCTGTACTGCTGGTCGCGAAGACGCGTGAAGCGAAACGCTCCGGACGCGGCCGTGACAGCATCCGCCTCCAGGATCGACGCTTGCGGTTGCGTAGAAAACGCGTAGACCTCCACGCCGGGGATCGGATTCCCGGTGGCGTCGTCAATCACGTGGCCCACGAGTGTTAGCCCCGGCTCCAACCGAATCTCGACGTTCTCGCCCGGCGTCACGATTTGCCGCACTTCCTGATAGTCGCGGGCCGGCTTGATCTCGAGCGCGTAGGTCACTGGCAAATCGGGGTTCACGTTGTCGAAACGGAACGCACCGGCCGAGCCCTCAACGGAAGGCGCCGTGGAGTGGGTATGGCTGTACTCCGTCTCGATGAGGAGACGTGCGGCCACGCTCGGCGCGGGTGTTCCATCGGGCTTGAGGATGGTGCCCGTTACCGGCAGACCCTTGGCGAAGGTGAGGTCCAATTCCTTGATGGGTTCCGCACTGGTCAACTTGATGGGCTTGCTCATGACCGCCGCGGAACCGCTCACAGCCATAATGACGTATGTCCCACCGATGGGTAAGGAGCCGCAGGTGAACGCGCCCCGCTCGTCGACGTCGGGCCGCACTTCAGCAAAGGGCGTGTCCACGTTCGGCGACTGTTTCGCGACCAACACAGACAAACTGTAATCAGCGGGCGCTTCGTGAACCACGCCGTGAATCGTGCCCGCCGGTACGACCGGCACATCCACGATGAACGGCCCGTCGCCGTCCGGCACCGCAATCTCGTTCGTGTGTTTCACCCAATACCCGACGGTCTTATCCATCATGTATCCAATCTTTCCTGGGACCGGCACTTCGTAGCTGACTTGCCCGTTCTCAATGGGCAGGGAGATGTTTGAGTAGTAACCTGCGCGTGGTCGAGCGATATAATCGAGACGAAACGTGCCGGTGGGCGCGGGTTGACCTTCAGGGACAGCGAAGCGAAGGATGACGGTCCGGGTCTTCTTGGGTTCGGTCAGAGCGCTTGTCCGAAGGTCCAGCACGAGATCGTCAATCGATTCCTGGACGTCCAGTGTTTCGGTGTGATCGAGAACGGTGAGTTCCAATTCCCCAGGAAAGATGTTATCGATGGTGAATTCGCCGCGCCCATCCTTAATAGGCACTTTCACGGAGCGAATCTCTGAGATAGATGTGAGAAGGGGAGCACTGAATACTTCGGGATAGGAGAGCTTGACGAATTGAGCATTGCCCTCGAGCTGTTCGGGCTCGACCAGGACTGTGCCACGCACGTACAGAGGTGGGGGCACAGTCACTGTCAGCGGATCTTGCCCCACCACGATGGGCGCATCGAGTTTCATGCGCCTTCCGTCGTCCGTTGCTACGTAGCACCAGTACTGCAAATCACCGCGGAGACAATCGAGGGTGATAACGCCGGTTTCGTCTGCTGTCGCCAGAAGCTTTTCAGCGCCATCGACTTGGTTCCAATGCAAGTTACTCGTAGCGCCGACGTGCAAAGCCGCGCCCGCGATGGGAACGCCGCTTTCTTGGGCCTGAACGTGTATCACGACAGGCTCCATGGGGTCGAGGGTCCACGTGACGGGGTTATCGGTGGGAATGTCGAACCGTCTATCGTCACACTCCAAATATCCAGGCTTTCGTACCGTGAGTTCAACGGGATTGTCCAAACAATGCTCCAAGCGTGCCACGCCGTCGTGCCCGCTGAGAGCAGATTGAGAGCCAGCAGAGATCCAGTAATTGGGACCGCGCCGGATGCGGAAAGTGCAAGTAACCTCCACCCCCTCGATGGGCAGTCCACGATTGTCGGTGAAAAGAATCAGGCCGGTCCGGCCCCGCTGGAGGACGACAGTGAGGTTCTCTATGGCGAGTGTGTTCGCGGTATCGAGAGGCCCGACCAATGACGGCGCATAGCCGTCACCTATCGCCTGCACATAGACTGCTCTTGGGTCCACGTTGCTCTTGCGAAACTTCCCGTTTTCGACAGGAGTTGCGGCGGATATTGTTTCATTGCGTGTGAGATTGATTACCTTCACCCGGAGGTTCTCCGGCAGCGGGCCGCCGTCCTCCGTGCTGACCGTTCCGGCAACCGTGACCTTGGCGCTCTCGTCCACCACCGGCTCTTCGAACTGCTTCTGGATTTCCGCCATCCGCTCGATGCGCTCGTGCGGGTTCATCGCCTCGGCGACGAGTTTTACGCCGAAATAGCTGAACCCACCGAGACCCGCGAGGAGTGCGAGTCCGACGACGGCGAACGCCGCGAGGCTGTACCACGGGAGGCGCAGTGCGGGCCGCGCGTGCGGCGTCAGGATGCGGAGGATGCGTTCGAGGAGCGGTTTTGCGGGGGGCGCGCCGCCCATGGCGAGCGCCGGGGCCGACGCGGTGCGTGCGGCGAAGTCCGCCAGCACCCGTGCGTAGACGACCGCGCTGCCCGTGTGGCGCACGGCGAGGGCGTCGCAACAGGCCTCGCGTTCCACGCGAATCTGGCGGCTCAGCCACCACACCGCGGGGTTGAAGAACAGCAGCGATTCCACAAGCATCTGCGCGAGGTTGACGAGGTAGTCGTGACGCCGGATGTGTGCGAGTTCGTGGGCGAGCATGGCGCGCAGGTGTTCCGGCGGCACGCCCGTCAACACGTGCGCGGGCAGCAAGATCGCGGGCGACAGGATGCCCATGACCATCGGCCCATCCACGGAATCTGCGACGCGCAACGCTACCCGCCGCGCAACAGCCATCGCATCGCGAAGCTCTTCCAGCAGCGCGAGTAGCGCCTCGTCATCACACCGGGCGCTGGTCCGGCGCAGGCGTCCCGCGCCGCGGATGAGAAAGAGCGCGCGCAGTCCCATCACGCACACGCCCGCGGCCCACGCGTTGGCCAGCCACGCGCGCCAAGGGAGTCGTGGCGCCGGTGCGCTTGCGCGCGCCACGTCGTTCGTCATCACTGGTGACGGATCCGGATTGGATTGTTGCGTGCTCGTCATGATGGGTTGCGCGAAGCTTGAAGCCATAGGCGCGTTCGGGTCCGCGTCGCGCGGCTCGTAGGTAAGCACCGACCAGGTCACCAGCCACGCGAGCACCACCGCGCTCAGGCCTCCGACGCAGACGCCATAGCGCAGTTCGGGCCGTGCGGCGGAGATGCGCCGCAGCAAGTATGCGACGGCAGCGACGGCGAGCGCGCCTTCCCAAAGCGTGTGCAGCAGCGAAACCGGGAGGTTGGCCCACGCGGCGATCAAGAATGAGGTGGAGAAGGTCATGACTTCTTCCTCCCCGCCGGTTTGGAAGCGGATTCATGCTGCGCGATGAGGTCCTGGATTTCGCGCAGCTCCTCCGCGCTGACCTTGTTTTCCGCGAGCAGGTGCTGGACGGCCGTCGTAGCGCTGCCGCCAAACACGTTGGATACCAACTGGCGTAACATCGGGCCCAACACCTGGCGCTTTGTGACCTTCGCCGCGTAGCGGTGCGTGCGGCCCTCCACGCGGTGCGTCACGAGTCCCTTCTTCTCCATTACCTGCAAGACCGACAGCACGGTCGTGTAGGCGCGGGTCTTGCCGTCGGGCATGTTCTCGCCCACTTCCCGCGCGGTCAACGCGCCATCGCGCCAGAGGACGGACAGGACCTGCAACTCGAGTTCGGAGGGTCGGGCGGTCGCGGCCATGGGAGAACTCCTTTGGTTACTATGAGCATAGTATCTACTATGGGCATAGTATTTGTCAAGCCCCCTCGTGGAGGGCGGGTTTTCCAACCCGCCACCTCTTCGCGTGAGCGTAGGCAAGCGCGGCAGTTATACCCAGGCACCGACTCTGCCAGTGCGTGCGGCCGCGGACAGGAATGTCCGCCCTTCTTGCGGATTCACGGGCGTGTTCTTCTGCGAAGTTTGCGTTGGGCCAGTCCTACCGATCGGGCTCGCGTGCTCCGAAGATGATCTCGACCCAAACGATCTGCGCGGTGATCTTGTTTCCCGCGTAGGGTTCCACGCGGATCGTGTTGTAACCTTCCTGGAGAGCAGGCGGCACTGCGGCGAATCCGCGCAACTGGTCCACGCCCGCTAGTTGAGAGAGGGCCCAGTCGCCCTCCACCGGAGTACACGCGGTGCCGTTGAGCGAGGCGTTTAGCGCCACATCCGCAATACCTTCCTGAGGGCCGAGGCCGATCAGAATCAGCGCGTCACCGGAGCCTGCCACCGGGCCGACGTACAGGCGGAACTCGCGCGGGGCATCCGTCCCCACAGGCAACTGGACGCCGTTCGACACGCCAGACGGCACGGTGTCGCGATAGGTCACGACGTGCCGCCGCGGCTTCGCCAACACGACATCGCGGGCCAAGCCTTCCTCCAGGAATTGCCGGTACGCGGCGGTCCCACCGAGGATCGGGGCCGGGTCCATGTAGTTGAACGTGTACATGGCCTCTGCGCCGCGATGCCAGCCCGCGGCCGCGAACCCGCGGGTTGACGCGAGATTGTTCAGCACCGCCTCCGCACCGGGACTGGCGCGCAACAGCACCTCCTGGCCTGGTGCCACGATGACATTCGCATCGGCGTCGCCGAGGCGCTCGCGCCAGAGTTCGACCGGGATATCAAAGTCCGCCGTCGCCCAGAACGGCGTCGGCACAAGCATATCGATGAGGCCTTCCTTGGCCCAGGTGATTCCATCCATTCCGAGGCCGATAGCCGCGTCGGGATGGGCCGGCACGCGCGCGCCGATCTGGATGGGATGACCGCGCTTCTCCGCCCACGTGTTCGCGAGCTGGCGTACCTCGCGCATGAAGTCCGCGAGGATGATGGCCCCTTCCGCCTCCTTGCCCGGCGCGAAGTGATAGCCGAAACGCATCCAGTCCAATTCAAGACCATCCGGATCGTAGCGCTCGAGCAGTTCGCGCACGAGCGCCATGTGATGTTCGCGGACTTCCGGGATCGCGTAATTATATGCGCGATCCGTCCAGCCGCTCGTGCTGCCCGGCACGCGCCAATACTCCGGGTGGTTCACCCAGAACGTGTTGTGCATGAAGTTCTTTGGGTTGTCGACATCGTGGATGTCATTCATGCGCATGCTCAACCACGGCGAGATGCCCTTCTCGCGGCAGCGCGCGATCCACACCGCGTAGCAGTCGAGGCCGCGCTCGTGCAACAAGCGCGCGTTGTCCACCCACTTTTGACAGAACTCGTTGCCTTCGGGGACTTCCTGATTGCCAACGTCCCAGATGCGGTCCCACACGTCGCTCGCGTAACTCGCGCGCATCGCGCTGGGATTCAAGAAGAGGTGGGTTACCTTCGTGTTCGCGTATTGGTCCACGAAGGCGTTCAGGCCTTCCATCGACATCTCGTCCGCGGAGCGCGATCCGAAGAAATGGCTGTTGTCTTCGTTGATGATCAGGATGGGCGTGTCCGCGGCTTGAAGGACAATCGCCAGAATTCCGCACCACAGCATCGTGTGACCTCCCCGTGTTGAGGTGAGCTATACGTCAGGAGCCGGCGTCCATGCGATCATGCATGCGCTTGATGGCCCAGATTTCTTTGACGAGGTCGTCAGCGTGGTCCCGATCGAAGGCGGCCAGCTTGCGGCATTGCGCGAAGGCGCGGTCGAATTGCTGCTGCTCGACGTTCACGTAGACCGACAACAGCAGGGACTCGGCGTGATCCGGATGCGCCGCGAGCGTATCGCGCAGATACGAGTCTGCTTGCCGCACTTCCCCTTTGTTGTAACTCCGGACCGCGGCGCGGAAGGACTTCGGGTTGCCAAGATTGCGCAGGGCCATCAACGCGTAGTGGCCGCCGTAGAACGCCGGCGGCAGCAGCAGGAATAGCAATAGCGTGTGCTGATCGAGATAGTCGGCGATGAGGCTCACGGGGATGTAGAGGACGAGGCTGTACATGAGGCCCTTGAGCAGCACCGCGCGGAAGGGGCGCAGGCGGTACCAGGTGTGGCTCGTGTGAATGGGATACTGGGTCACGTCCTCGATGCGCTCGCGCAAACTGCTGAGACGTTCGAGAAGTGCGTCGAGCTGCGGGTTTTCCGTGGGCGTGTGCCAGAACTCGATGCGCATCCCCGTGTGGTCGGTGTCCACGGCGAGCACGGTTGTGCGATGCCGCTGAAGAAAGCGGAACAGGCATAGCACCGACACGCCGCAGCACAATGCCGTGGGAACCGCAAAGGCCAGGAGCATGAGAAGGGACGGCGCCTCCCCCCGCGTCACTTCCAGAACCAGCCCGGACAGCAGACTGACCAGGGCCAGAAGCACGAGAGACAGGCAGACCAGATAATTCATGTTGTTGCGGCGGCGCGATGAGACGGTAATCCATTCGATCGGAATGAAGACGGAGGCGCTTCCGGCCCAGCCGCGTTGGTGGTGCACGAGGACCGTGCCGCGCAATTCCAGCGAGGCCCGCCTTGGCCCGCCGACCTGCCGGATGTCCGCCTCCATGTGGTGTGTATCGGTCACGTAGGTGTATTCCTATTCACGAGCGATCTCGAGTCAGCACAGTCAGTATAGGGTTCTCCGGTGCAGCAAGTAAATCCGGCTGCTTCTTTTCCGTAAACCATTAGAGCCGACAGGGATACCGGCGCTCCCAGTGGCGGCTCACAAGGAGTGTGCGGGGTCGCCCGCAGCGCGGGCAGGGGCTGTCGGTGTTTGTCCGTGCTCCCGCGGGTTACTTGGCGTCCCCGGAGCCGTTGGTGATGCGGTGATCCATTTCGAGGGCGGGCACGTCGACGCGCGTGTGACCCACGATTTCGGCAGGAACTCCCGCGGCGGTGCTGTGGGGCGGGATCGCCTTCAATACGACGCTGCCGGCGCCGATCTTCGCGCCTTCGCCCACCTCGACATTGCCGAGAATCTTCGCCCCGGCGCCGATGAGGACGCCCCGGCGGATCTTGGGGTGGCGGTCGCCGTGTTCTTTGCCCGTGCCGCCCAGGGTGACTTCGTGCAGCATGGACACGTCGTCCTCCACAACCGCCGTTTCGCCGATGACGATTCCGGTCGCGTGGTCCATGAGGATTCCCGAACCGATGCGCGCCGCAGGGTGGATGTCCACGGCGAGGGTCTGGGCGATCCGGCTCTGCAGGTAGAGGGCCAGCGAGCGGCGCCCGTGGGTCCAAAAGTAGTGGGCGGCGCGGTAGGACTGCAGCGCGTGGAAGCCCTTGAAGTACAGGAGGGGTATCGCATACCCGCTGCAAGCGGGGTCGCGGGTGCGTATGGCCTGGATATCCGCGCGCACAGCGACACCAATCGCCGGATCGCCGATGTAGGCCTCGTCAAGCAGATCGCGCAGCGATATGGCGGGGATGGTCGTGCTTTCCAGCTTGGCTGACAGAAGGAAGCTCAACGCGGCCTCGAGGCTCTTGTGGTTGAGCACCACCCCATAGAGAAAGTTGGCGAGCATGGGCTCATCGTGCGCTTCCTGCGCGACTTCGGCCCGTATTGCCTCCCAAATGGGATCATTGGCTGGTTTCGGCATATCAATCTCCCTGCAGCAACCCGGCGCGTGGGCGAATGCTTATGCCCACGCAGACATACTCAAGTGTACACGCGCAAGGCCCGAGAAGCGAATCCGGCTTAGGTGGGCGGACATTCCTGTCCGCCGGGGACGGGCAGGGCCGGGGTGGGTGCGAGGTTGCGGTGATCAAACAAAGATAGAAGAGGCGGCTGGAAAACCCGCCCTCCGGGAATGATCTCCCTTGAAGCGATTCTTTCCCTGGCCTAGGATGGTGCGGTCAACCATGCGGAGGGGAGAATTCCATGAGCAGTGCCGGGTCGCTCGTGCCCATTGATTGGGCCATAATCGCTGCCTATTTCGTTGCGGTGTTTGCGGTGGCCATCTGGTCTACCTGGCGCGAGCACACCCGCGAGACGTCGGCGGGCTACTTCCTTGCGGGCCGGCACACCGGGTGGTTTGTCATCGGCGCCTCGCTCTTCGCATCCAACATCGGCTCCGAGCACCTCGTGGGGCTGGCCGGCACCGGCGCGGCCAGCGGTGTTGCGGTTGGCCAGTTCGAGATTCTGGCCTCGTTTCTGCTGCTCCTGTTGGGCTGGGTGTTTGTGCCCTTCTATATCCGCAGCGGCGTGTACACCATGCCGGAATTCCTCGAACGCCGGTATTCGCCCGCCGCGCGTTGGTATCTCGCCGTGGTCTCCATCGTGGGTTATGTGCTGACCAAGATCTCCGTGTCGATCTACGCGGGCGGCGTCGTATTCGAATCGCTCATGGGCATCAACTTCTGGACCGGCGCTATTGTCGTTGTCATTGCCACAGGTATCTACACCGTGTTCGGCGGCTTGCGCGCAGTCCTCTACACGGACATGTTTCAGATGTTCGTGCTCGTGGCAGGCGGCGTCGCGGTCACCGTCATTGGCTTGGATAAGGTCGGCGGTTGGGACGCTCTCCACCAGACCGTGGGTAGCGACTTCTTCAGCCTGTGGAAACCCATAACCGATCCCAACTTCCCCTGGACCGGCATTGTCTTCGGAGCGCCCATCATCGGGGCCTGGTATTGGTGCACCGACCAGTTCATCGTGCAGCGCGTGTTGTCAGCCCCCAACGTCGAGCAGGCGCGGCGCGGCGCGATTTTCGCAGGTTTTCTCAAGGTCATTCCCTTGTTCATCTTCGTCATCCCCGGCGTGATCGCATATGCGCTTACCAAGAGCGGCCAGCTTACCCTGGACAAGCCCGATCAGGCCCTGCCCACGCTGGTGGGCGCGCTGCTACCCGTGGGTATGCGGGGGCTCGTGGTGGGCGGGCTGCTTGCCGCGCTCATGAGTTCGCTCTCCTCGGTCTTCAATTCTTGTTCGACGCTCGTCACGCTGGATGTCTATAAGAAACTCCACCCCACAGCCTCGGAGCGTCAACTCGTGTGGGTAGGCCAGTTAGCGACCGTCGTCATGGTCGCCCTCGGGCTGGCGTGGATCCCCTTCATGAAGTACATCTCCGGGCAGTTGTACCAGTACTTGCAGAGCGTCCAGGCCTACATCGCGCCGCCCATCGCGGCGGTGTTTCTGTTGGGGATCTTCTTCAAGCGCCTCAACGCGGCGGGCGCTATGGCATCCATGCTCTCGGGCTTCGTGCTGGGGATGGGACGTCTCGCGCTGGAGTTGAACAAGGGCGCATTGGGAGACGGAATTCTGTTTCGCTTTGCGGACATGAACTTCCTCCACTTCTCCCTTTGCCTGTTCGGAGTCTGCGTTCTGATTCTGGTGCTGGTCAGTCTGGCGACGCGGCCCCTGCCCGAAGAGCAGCTTCGCGGGCTCACCTTCCAGACCAAGCGCGAGACGGTAGCCATCGAAGGAATCGAACTGGAAGGCAAAGGCCATGGAACCAATTTGGTCTTGACGGGGATTCTTCTAGTCATTGTGTTTGGTGTGCTTTTGTATTTCCGGGGCTAGACCACGGCCGCCGCAGGGAGAATATCGCATGAAAAAGGGACTGATTCTTCGCGCGGCACTGGGATTCGCGGCGCTGGCCGCGGCGTCCTGCACGACGCTGGACTATAAGGGCGACGTGCTCGCTCCCTCGGATAAGGTCGACATCTTCTTCGCGCTCGAAGACATCGAGAAGCCGCACCATGTCATCGGCGAATTGAAAGCGCACGCCCAAGCCAACAAGGTGGACGTGGAACGTATGCAGCGCAAGATGGTGCGGGCGGCGATGGACCGCGGCGCGGACGCGCTGGTGTACGTCAGCAGCGAAACCTCGGAAGTTCAGAATCGCGACTTGTATCAGGAGTTCCGCGATTCAGAGAAGCGGCCGGAGTTCGCACCGGACGAGAGCGACACGGTGCGCATCATCAAGGCCCTTCTCGTGAAGTACGGCGAAGCGCCGGCCCCAGCGGGCCCCTGAATGCGCACTCATTCCACTTGGGTTCTTTCCTGCCACGTGCTGGTTTCGCTGTTGCTAGGGTGCGCCGCGTTCTGCGAGGCGGACGTCCCTGCCGCATTTGTCGAGGGGACGCCGTTCCACGCGTTCATCGATGCGCATCAGGAGACCCTCGCGTCAGGCGGCGATCCCGCGCTCGGGAATTATGTCGGGCTTTTCGACGAGGGCTACACGGCGCTCCTGTTGCGCGTACACCTGATCCGCTCCGCGCGAACCAGCATTGACATCCAGAGTTTCATCTGGACCAACGACGAATGCGCCCGTGTGATTCTGTACGAGTTGGTGCAGGCGGCGCGACGCGGAGTGAAAGTCCGCATCCTCGTTGACCACGTCGGCAGCCACCGGAATCCCAAGCAACTCGCCTTCATTCTATCGCTGAGTCCGAACATCGCGATCAAGATGTACCGGCCGCTGGCGCGCCTGGGCGCGCCGCCTTTGCACCAGGCGCTGCTTGACCTCCTGCTGTCGAGCGGCAACAACCAGCGCATGCACATCAAGACCTGCATTATCGATGGGGTCGCGGGAATTACCGGCGGACGCAACATCGGGAACAACTATTTCAATTACTCGCTGCACTACAATTTCAAGGATCGGGACGTACTGGTAGTCGGCCCGGCAGTCGCGGGGATGACCGCCTCGTTTGATGAATACTGGTCGGCCCGGCAGGCGGTGGAATGCCGGGACCTTCGCGACGTGGCGCGCCAGCTCGAGCAGGGTGTGACCCGGTCCGATCCCGGCCGCGAAGAAATCTACTGCGCCCCCTACTTCACCACGCTGGACGCGGAGGCGGACGACGGCGAGACGGTTAAACGGGCGCTGCTGGCTACGCTGGCGCCCGCCGGGCGTGTCGAGTATGTCGCCGATGCGCCGGGACGCAAGCGCCGCTTCTTCACGGGCCTGGGCAACAACGGCCGCGTGACCGACGCGCTGCACGAGCTGTTTGAAGAGGCGCGGGACTCCGTCGTGATTCAAAGCCCTTACGTGGTCGTGAATCGCAGGCTCGCGCGCTTCTTCCGGCGCGTGAGCGAGGACAAACCCGGCTTGCGGATCACGATCTCGACCAACAGTTACGCTGCGGCGGACCACCTGGTCACGTATGCGGCGAACTACCGGCTGCGGCCGCGCGTCGTGCTGGACCACGGCATGGAAGTGTTCGAATACAAACCGTACCCCGAGGATTTCTTGACCTACCTGTCCAATGCCGCAGAACTGGAGGCGATGGCGAAGGCAGAAGGGATCAAGCGGCGTCCGTACCTGAGTATTCACGCGAAGACGTTTGTTTTCGACGAAGACACCACCTTCATCGGTACGATGAACCTCGACCCGCGCTCGTTCTATCTCAACAGCGAGGACGGATTCATTATCGAAGACACGGCGATCGCGCAGCGCGTGCGCGCCGGCATCGAGCGCGACATGGCCCCCGGCAACAGTTGGACCATCGCGCGGAACCGGCGGCCCATCTTCCTCGTCAACCGCGTCTTGGAGCGCGTATCCGCCCGCACCCCGATCGATTTCTGGCCCCTGCGCAGCACGAGCGGCTTTGAACTGCGGCCGGGCAAGGAGCCGATTTCGTCGGAGCATCCGAATTTCTACAAGCACTACAAAGACATCGGGAACTTCCCCGGCGGCGAGGGTCCGTCCGGCGCGAAGTTCGTCGTGCGCTTTCTGAAAGTCTTCGGCAAACCCACCACGCCGCTGCTGTGATTTCCCGGACCGGCGGAAGAGAAGAACATCCCCCGCCCCTTCGGGGCACCCCCTTCAAAGGGGGAATTCTGCTACACCATATTAGTGTGTTCCGAGCCAGCCCGCCCGCAACACGATGATCTTAGCCGCGCACAAACGAGGCCCGAAGGGCCCTCTGAATTCCCCCGTTGAAGGGGGTGGCGCGGAGCGCCGGGGGATGTTTAGCCCCAACGCCCAGCCCCCGCAAACACCCTTACTTCACCATTCCCGGGTCGAAGACATTTCTCGCATCTGAATCCACCGGCGCCTGCGTAATCGTTTGTGTGGCGTCGAGGGGCGCGTCGCTGAGCCGCCATTCGATGAGGCCCGCGTCACGCGGGGCGGGATTGCCGCCGTTTGCGCCGGCTTGCGCGCGATAGCCCGTGCCGAACGCGGTCAGCAGCGTGCCGTCGGGGAAGAGCACCGTAGACGTCGCCTGCGAGCTGGTCCACCACTTGTTTTCGTCGGTTCGATTGCCCTTCCACGCGTGGAGGATGTAGCGGTGGTCCAGGTCCCAGGTTTGGCCGTGGTCGGCGCTGAGGATGGCTTCAATGCCGAATTGGGGCAAGCCCTCGGGCGTATCGATGTAGCCCTTGCGGACTACGTAGGTCATGAGGATGCGGCCATCGGGCAGCAGCACCAGCGAGGGGTGATGCCGGCCGTAGTCGTAGAGCTTGCCCACAGGACTCCAGGTCTGTCCGTTGTCGCTGGAGATGGAGATGCCCAGGCCTTCGTAGTGATCGATCCATTCCCCGGCCTTGGACGGCGGGATGTCCGTGCGGCAGGCGGCAACCAGCGTGCCATTTGCCGCGCGCAGCATGACCACTTCGCTGACCTCCTTCCATTCGGGCACCGGATTGCCGGGGGTCCAGGTCTTGCCCAGGTCCGTGCTGAAGCGGATGTAGCCCTGCTGATGGTCCTTCTCGACCTCAGGCTTCTTCTTCCACGTGTAGCCGGTTTCGATGAGTCGCTCGGGTAATCCATCTGGAGCGCGGTCCACCCACAGCGGGTCCCAGGTGTACCACGGCTTGCCGTCGGACGTTGGATCCACGCGCGAAAGTGCGCGCCACGTGTCGCCGTAGTCTTCCGTAACCCAGCGTTGATCGCCGCACAGGAATAGAGCCGTGCCGTCTTGGATAAAGGTAAGGCTGGTGCCCAGTCCGTCGATGGGCTTTCCGTCTTCACCCAGAAGGATAGCCTTCGGTTCCGACCACGTCGCACCGCGGTCGCCGCTGAACAGCAGCTCCGCATGGTGCGGGTAGTCGCAGCCCACCAACATGAGGAGGCGGTCCCGCCCCGGCATGTACGCAATGTAGGGAACCGCCACGACGCGGTTCCAAGGCTCGGAGACAATCTGCATGCGGGCAGGCAAAGAGACGGGGGAAGGGCCGTTCAACAGGCGAACCTCGTGGTCTTGCCAGGCCGCCTGGCTCGGCACCGCACCGAGTGTGGACAGGATTGCAGACAGGAGCATTGCGGCAGCCATTCGATTCATTCTCGGTGTCCTCCAAGAGATTGGCGCGGCCAAGTGGAGCACTGTCGAGTGTACGCGCAACGGCGCAATCGGGCAAACGCAGCGAGGCAGCCGCCGGACAACGGCGAGTTGATCGGCATCAACAAGCCGGTTCTTGTACCCCGCGGCCGGGTGGACTACCTTACGTGAATGGTCTGATGCGCATCTTTCCCACCCTGAGTGAGGGCATTTGTGGTTCGCCGATCCGGGACGGGAGAAGAGTTGAGCACTATCCTGTGATAGACTCGATGAAATGCGCGTCACGGTGGAAACAATCGGCGAAGGACAAGCGTTGACAGAGCAGGGAAAGACACCGTGTTTCGCTGCGCAAAGCCTCCGCGATAGACGGTGTCAGTCCCGTTAGTGTGTCCCAAGCAACAACTATTCAGGCAGGTATGGATTTTCTCACAGCACTTCGGCAGCAGGTCATCGTCATTGACGGGGCCATGGGGACGCAGGTCCAGAACCTGGGTCTGGGCGATGCGGACTACGGCGGCGTCGAGTTCAAGATGCTGCCCGATATCCTCGTGTTTTCGCATCCGGACGCGATTCGCGATATTCATCTCGCGTATTTCCGCGCGGGATCGAATGCGGTCGAGACGAATACCTTCGGAGCGACGCCATTCCGCTTGGCCGAGTATGATTTCAGCCGCCTCGAACTAGGCGCCTTCGACCCGATTCCCTATGGCATCGACCTGCGAAGGCTGAGTTATGAGGAGTTCGCATACTACGCCAGCCGCCGCGCCGCGGAGATCGCCTGCGACGCGCGCGCCGCGTATCGCAAGGAACCCGGATACGATGGGCGGCCCTTGTTTGTGCTGGGTTCTATCGGCCCGTCCAATCGCGTCCTTTCGAGCACGGATGCAAATCTGAAGCTGTCGACCTTCGATGAGATGGCCGACAACTTCTACCATCAGACGCGCGGGCTGCTGGAAGGCGGCGCCGACGTGCTGCTCTACGAAACGCAGCAGGACATCCTCGAACTCAAGGCAGCGGTCTTCGGCGGGCGCAAGGCCATGCGCGAAAGCGGCAAGAAAGCCGCCATCATGGCGCAGGTCACTGTGGACCAGTTCTCGAAGATGCAGATCTTCAACACGGATATCCACGCGGCGTTGGTCACGATGCAGGGCGTGGGTATCGACACGTTCGGGATCAACTGTAGCATCGGCCCCGACCTCATGGTGAAGACAGTCGAAAAGCTGGCGCGCTATTCGCCGCTGCCGATCTCGGTCATTCCGAACGCTGGACTGCCCGTCTCCGAGAACGGTCGTACGGTCTTCAAATTCAAGCCGGACAAGTTCTCCGAGTATCTCGAGACGTTCACGAAGGAGTATGGCGTCAATATCGTCGGCGGATGCTGCGGCACCACGCCGGACCACATCGCCGCGGTCACTGAGCGCCTTCGTGGACGCAAGCCCGCCGCGCGCACACCGGAGAATGGGCTCTACATCTCGGGTCCGCAGGAAGCGGTGCTGCTCGACAGCAGCGAGACGCTGATCATGGTAGGCGAACGCCTGAACGTGCGCGGCTCGAAGAAGGTCCGCGAGGCGGTCGAGAACGAAGGCATCATCGATCAGCACGCCCTCGAGGAGGTGGTCGAGGAGCAGGTGCGTGGCCTCGGCGTGAAGGTCATCGACGTGTGCATGGACTCCAACGTCGTCGACACGACCGAAACGCTCAAGCAGGTGGTTCACAAGCAGACCACCGATTTCAGTGGTGCGATGTGCATCGACTCCTTCGCGGTGGATGCATTAGAGGCGGCAATCAAGGTATATCCGGGGCGTCCTATCATCAACTCGATGTCGATGGAAGAAGTGGCCCCGGGCGTCACGAAGGTGGATGCCGTTCTCAATGCCACCAAGGACCACTGGCCGATGTATGTCGGCCTCGCGGCGGGCCCGAAAGGCCCAGGCGCCACGCGCGAAGAGAAGGCGGAGCTTGCGCGGCAGATCGTCGAGAATGCGGCGAAGCACGGCGTCACTCCCGGCCAGATCTTCATCGACATGAATGTGTTCCCTGTCGGATCGGAATCCGAAGAGGGCATGAACTTCGCTGTGGAATCGCTGGAAGCGATTCCCCTCATCAAGGCGATTCACCCGGACCTGCGCACGATCTGCGGCGTCGGCAACCTGACGAATGGGCTCGCCAAGAAGCCCTACATGCGGCAAGTGCTGACATCGGTGTGGCTCGACGAGGCGCGCAAGCGCGGTCTCGATGCGGCCATCATCAATCCGAACCATTACGTCTTCGTGAAGGACCTTGATCCAGGAGATTATGCGCTCGGCTTGAAGGTCATTCTCGAACGCGACATGGAGGCCTTCGAACAGCTCGAAGACATCGCTGAGAAAAAGAAGGGGTTTGATGTGGTCCGGCGCACGTCCTACGAGGACTTGCCGCTCGAGGAAGCCATCTGCGAGAAGATCAAGGATGGCTTCAAGGAGCGGGAGCACGGGGATATCGAGGTTGGCGGGCACCACTACAAGTACGCCGACCGCATCGTTCGGCAAGTGGCCGAAGCTATCAAGACGCATGAGCCGCTGCCGTTCATCAACACCCACCTCATGCGCGCCATGAACGAATTGGGCGATGGGTTCGCGCGCGGCGAAGTGTCCTTGCCGCACCTGCTGAAGTCCGCGGACGTGATGAAGCAGGTGATGGGCTTTCTCGAAGAGTACATGCGCGTGTCCGCGGGAATCGATGTACATGCGAAGATCGAGTACAAGGGCGTTATCGTGATCGGGACCGTCTACCAGGACGTCCACAGCATCGGTAAGGATCTGGCCAAGACGCTCTTCGAGAACTACGGCTATCGCGTGATCGATCTTGGGGTGATGACCCCGCTGCAGACATACCTCGACGCGGCGAAGGAGCACCGCGCTGACGCGATCGGCATGTCGGCGCTGCTCGTGCAGACCTCGAATCACATGATCACGGTCTCCAAGATGATGCGCGAACAGGGGCTGGAACACGTGCCGGTGCTCATCGGCGGCGCCCCGGTGAACGATCGCCACGCGGCGTATGTGGCCATGGCCGGTGAAACCAGCGAAGACCGCATGCGCAGCAATGTCTTCTATTGCGCCACGGCGATGGACGGCGTCAATGTCATGAACGCCTTGAAATCCGCGGCGGGCGAGACGCCGTTGCTGGCGGAGAATCTCAAGAAATTGCATCGCAACTTCGAGCGCGCGGAGAAGAAGGCGCAGGAAGAAGAGACGCTACTGCGCACGCTGCCGCGGCGCGTCGTCAGCTTCGACGGCTACCGGCTGCCGGAATCGCCGTACGTCCCCGCCCGGACGGAGTCCTTCGACCTGCGCGAGTTCAAGAGCCGGCTCGACCGCAAGACGCTCTTCGCGCTCAACTGGAAGTTCGGCGGCACGGCGTCGCGCGCGAAGCAGGGTGAGAGCGACGAAAAGCTCAACGCCCTGCTCGACCGTTGGGTCGAAAGCGCCAGCACGGAAGGGTGGGTGCGGCCGCTTGGCATCTGGGGGATCTTCCCCTGCCAGTCGGACGGCGATGAGGTCATTGTCTATGACCTCGAAGACATGGACCGGGAGATTGGGCGATTAGGATTCAGCGTGGTCATCGGAGGCGAGCGTAAAGATACGGTTTGCGCGGCGCAGTATTTCCACTCCAAGAGCTCAGGCGTGTTGGACGCGATCGGTTTGCAGATATCGACGAGCGGACCCCAGGTGGATGCGCAATTGAAGCGCTTCCGCGAAGCCGGCGATTCGGAGTCCATCCTGTACCTGCAAGGGCTGTCCGACCGCGTCGCCGAAGACATGGCCGATTGCCTTCATGGGATACAGCGCAAGGTATTAGGCTTCGACGCAAAGCATGGGATTCGGTGGTCTCCGGGTTATCCGGCCATGGCGGAGGCGCGCTACAACCAGACGATTCTCGAGCTGCTCCACGCGACGGAGTTGATCGGCGTGAAGATCACGGACGCGGGAGAGTTCTCGCCAACGGGCACCACCGCGGCGGCTGTTTGTTTTCATCCTGGCGCACGCTATACGTAGGCGCGGCGGCACGGTGCGGCCGCGGGGAGGGAGTCCATCATGGGCAAGCGCAAGACGGCACGGGAATTCGTGATCTTTGTCTGCGCAGGCGACTCGTGCCGCGAGCGCAAGTCGAAGAAGCTCCACAAGCGCCTTGTTGAATGCATCGCGCAGCGGAAGCTCTCCGGCTCCGTCCGGTGCGTGCGTACCGAATGCATGGGCCGGTGCGAGGATGGGCCGAACATCATCGCGTGCCCGGGCGCCATTGCTGTCTGCGGCGCCAAACCCAAGACTGCCGACGAGCTGCTGGATAGTCTGCTGAAGAGCGGCGTCGCGCCGGATCCTTCGGAACTCTGAGGCGCAGCCATGGGAGGTTCAAAGTGAGCCAGAACGTAGGGGCCCTCTTTCTCGACTCCGCCGTACACCGATTCCGCTCGACCAAGGAGCTGGGTGACAAGGCGCTGGCCCAACTCGACGAAGCCGATTTCCTCTGGCGGCCGGGGCCCGAGTCGAATAGTATCTGCGTCATCATCCAACACCTGCACGGCAACATGCTGTCGCGGTGGACGGATCTCTTGTCGTCGGACGGCGAGAAACCGTGGCGCGAGCGGGACGCGGAGTTCACCGAACCTGCCGCGGCGGATCGCGCCCACCTCATGGCGTTGTGGGAGGAAGGCTGGGCCTGCCTGATGAAAGCCATTGACGGGCTCGCCGCCGACGATCTCGCGCTGGACGTCGTGATTCGCGGGCAGTCGCTCTCCGTGCTCGACGCGATCAATCGGCAGCTCACCCACTACTCCTACCATGTTGGACAGATCGTGTACCTCGCCCGCGCGCGAAGAGGCGACACATGGAACACACTCTCCATCGCGCGCGGCGCATCCAAGCAATACTCCCCGCGCAAACGCGACTGAGCGCGACCGACTTGACCACGGGGACGCGGGGGGGTACACGGGGACAAGGATCGTATGATGCAGAGGAACGCCGCACCCCGTCACCCTCGCGAAAACGTCCACCCTGTCCACCTCGTCCACTCTTTGTCCCCGTGGTGATAATCCTTCGGCTGAACCTGTCAAGCCTGTCTCATTGGTCATCCGTCACTTGACGGGGGGAGGGTGACTTGCGTACCGTGCCAAGGGGGTTGCTTCCTGCCGTGACTACTTGCGGGAAGGGCGATTCCGCCTGAAAGGCACACGATGTTCGCACAGTTGGCAGCATTGCATCCGGTGTGGCAGACCGTCTTGGCGACACTCTTCACGTGGGGGGTCACGGCGCTGGGGGCGGGCGTTGTATTTACATTCCGCACATTCAATCAAAAGGTCCTGGACGCCATGCTTGGTGTGGCGGCCGGCGTCATGATTGCCGCCAGTTTCTGGTCCCTGCTGGCGCCCTCTATCGAGCTGAGCGTGCAGATGGGAGTTCTGCCGTGGATTCCCGCCGGAGTCGGTTTTCTTGCGGGGGGCGCGTTCCTGTCAATCACGGACAAGGTACTGCCCCATCTCCATCCTGGTTTTCGCATGGACGAGGCGGAGGGTATCCACACGTCCTGGCGGAGAAGTACACTGCTGGTGTTGGCCATCACTTTGCACAACATACCGGAGGGGCTCGCTGTGGGCGTGGCGTTTGGCGCAGCGGCATCCGGACTTCCGGGCGCCACGTTTGGTGCGGCCGTGGCTCTCGCTCTTGGCATCGGCATACAGAATTTCCCGGAAGGTACGGCGGTAGCCGTACCACTGCGGAGGGAAGGCCTGTCGCGCTGGAAGAGTTTCTTCTACGGGCAAGCGTCTGGCGTGGTCGAGCCGATTGCCGGTGTTTGCGGGGCCGCCGCAGTATTGGTGATGCGCCCGCTGCTGCCCTACGCCCTGGCCTTCGCCGCCGGCGCGATGATCTTTGTCGTGGCGGAAGAACTCATTCCCGAGGCGCAGCGCAAGGGCGACACGGACCTGCCCACCATAGGCGTCATGGTCGGGTTCGCCATCATGATGACCCTCGACGTGGCCCTGGGCTGAACTGCGAATCTCCGGGAGCGTACTTGTCGCTTTTGGAGTGTGTCCACGCTTCAGGCGTGGCTGCCTGGACAAAGCAGGCTTGCCTGCGGTTTTTCGAGAAGGTCCGAGGCAACTTCCAGTCACCACCTGCACGTACCTCCGGCTGAGGGCGCCGGCATGAGCTTGACTCATGGCAGCGGCTCGCCTACAACAATGTCGTGATGGAGGCATTTCGGGTTCGTTGGTGACACTCGTTTTCGGAAGGAGACGTTTCATGTTCATCGTTCATGTCAACGTTCGCGTCAGGCCGGAGTGCGTGGAAGGCTTCAAGCAGGCCTCGCTGGAGAATGCGCGCCTCAGCGTACGCGAGCCTGGAATTGCCCGCTTCGACGTCGTGCAACAGGTCGACGATCCCACGCGTTTCGTGCTCGTCGAGGTGTACCGCACCTTGGGCGATCCGGCCCGGCATAAGGAAACCGCACACTATCAGACGTGGCGGGATACCGTCGAAGACATGATGGCCGAGCCTCGGAAGAGCATCAAGTACACCAACTGTTTTCCGGACGATAGCGGCTGGGGTTGACCCGCCTTCACGCGGGGCGCCGGTACTCCGCGGTGACGGTGCTGGCGAGTCCGCCGCGCGGATTGCACGCGATACTGACCTTCATGTGCAGCGGCTGGCACGCCTTGACGAGGTCTTCCAGCATGCGGTTCACCAGGTGCTCGTACCAGATCCCCACGTCGCGATAGGACATGAGGTAGTACTTGAGCGAACGCAATTCCAGGCAGTATCGGCCCGGCGTGTAGGCAATCGTCACCCGCGCGAAATCGGGCAGACCGGAAAACGGGCAGACCGACGTGAACTCGTCCGTCGTGGTGACAATCTCCATGGGCTCGCCCACGGGTCTGCCGGCGTATTCATATTCAAAGCACTCCAGGCAGCCGCTGTCGATGGCCTCGGGCCCCTTGAAGGGGATCGACTTGTCGAGCGCCTGAAACTGCCCCCGGACTTGCGCGTTCGGTTCTTCACTCATTGACGGGATGTTTCATCCTTCCTTTGCTGTCGCCGCGCGCGCGAGTCACGCACCGCGGTACATACAGCGCGCGGTGCAGGTCTCCGCCACGACGACGACGGAAAGGCCCGGCGTTTTCGGAGCCAGACGATCCCAGATCCAGCACGCCACGTTCTCGGATGTGGGGTTCGACAATCCTTCGAGATCGTTCAAGCAGGTGTGGTCCAGCGCGTGATACACCTCCGCAAGCCGTTCGCCCAGGCGCATCACGTCCTTCGCGCCCACGTCCACCGTGAAGCTGTGCCCGTGCATGCGGCGGCACTTGTGCGTCTCGGGAACGTTGGGAAGGCTGTGGGCGGCCTCAAAACCAAAGCGGATTCGGGGGGGCAGCCCGTACGCCTGCTCCGCGGCGACCGGCTCGGGCGTATACGCGCAGCGGCCCACGATCGATACGCGGACGTCGCACCGCAGCGATCCCTCGAGGCGAAACCGCTCGAGGACCCACGCGCGGATCCCCGCGAGCGACGTGTCATGCAGTCCTTCTACTTCGTCGAGAAGCTGATGGTCGAGCATGCGATACAGTGGGTCGAACTGGCGTGAAATATCCCCGTAGTCCATGACCCACCCGAAGTGGGGATCGCATGGACCCGACACTTCGACTTCGATCCGGTAGCTGTGGCCGTGAAGGACGGGCGCGATCGCACCCGGCCGCGGCGAGCGGTGCGCGGCCTCGAACTGAAACGATTTGACGAGATCGATGTTCACTCAGACCCCCTTCTGGTCCGGAGGCCAGACGAACTTGTGCAACTGCAATTGAAAGCGGACGTCGAGCTGGTCCTCCAAAATCCAGGAGACCAGATCGCGCGCATCGACAGACCCGAACACCGGCGACAGCAGTACCTGGTGGCAGCGGCTGGGCAAGCGGTGTTCGCGGATGACGCCGCGAGACCACTCGTAATCGGTGCGGTCCGCGATGACGAACTTCACCTCGTCTCGCGGGGACAGCCGCCCGATATTCGACCAGTCGTTCTTGCCGCACTCGCCGCTGCCGGGGCACTTCAAGTCCATAATCTTGATGACGGCGGCGGGCAGGCGGTCGATCGGCAGCGCGCCACTGGTTTCGCACAGAACGGTCATGCCGCGATCGAGCAGGCACTGGGCCAACGTGCCGCAGTGCTTCTGCGCAAGTGGTTCTCCGCCAGTGATTTCCACGAGGGCGCAGTCGAGCGCAACACACTGCTCCAGGGCATCGCCCACGGTCATCTTCGTCCCGCCATTGAACGCGTAGGCCGTATCGCACCATATGCAGCGGAGAGGACATCCGGTGAGGCGCACGAAAATGCACGGCAGACCGGCCCACGTCGATTCACCCTGAATCGACTTGTACACCTCGGTGACGATCAGCGGAGCCGTGAGGAGTTCCATACTCCCCACCACCCCGGCCAATTCCTGTGCGTGTGGCTTCATGCTCCATCTGCCCTGAAACTGCTTATGCTGGACCCACAATGGTAGCATGAAGAGTGGTCGTGTTGCGCATTTCTCTCCTCGCCGCCATAGCGTCCGCAGAGAGCGCCTCCCTTGAGAAGACTTTCATCTTTCAGTTCGTGTACGCTCGCAAGCGCTTGAATCTGGCCGGCACGAGCGAGGGAAGACGTAGCGCTTTGGCTTGGGTGAAATGGGTAGTTGTTTGCCGACCTCAAATCTCCGATTCTCGATGTCAGCTCTGAGCACGGGAATCCCGGACCTGACATGTGCCATGGGAGATCTCAGATCTCAGATCTCAGATCTCAGATCTCAAATCCATGATCGAAAGACTGGAAGGAGCGCAACTGATACCTACGCCGGCGCGGGGACAGGCGTCCGTGCCTCGGGACCGGGTCCGCATTGGCCTGATTCCTCGCCACGACCGGCCATGAAGACGTTCGGCGCGCCAGTGAAAAGAACTATGATAAGTGCAAGACTCCACCGTTTGGGACCAAGATGAAGATCGTCCACCTCTACAAGGATTTCGACCCGCCCGTGCACGGCGGCATGGAGCACCATATGGCGCTCATGTGCCGTTTTCAACGGCAGTGGGCCGAGGTCGAGGCCCTCACGTGCAGCCGCTCGTGGCGCACCCGTGTGGTGCAGCGCGACGGCACCCGCGTGACCGAGGTGGGCGAATTCGGGCGCTTTCAGAGCGCGCCGGTGTCGCCTGCGTTTCCTTGGCACGTGCGCGCCTTGCGCGCGGATGTGGCCGTGGTTCACGTGCCCAATCCCACAGCGGAGATTGCGTGGCTGCTGGCGCGCCCGCGGGCGAAGCTCGTCGTCCGCTACCAGAGCGACATCGTGCGCCAGGCCAGCGCCATGCGCTGGTACGGACCTGTGCAGCAGCGCTTTCTCCAGCAAGCGGACCTCATTGTTGCGGCGTCGCAAGAGTACCTCGACACCTCCGCCACGCTGCGGCCTTTCATGGGCAAGTGCTGTGTAGTCCCTCTCGGCATCCTGCCTGAAGAGTTCGCGCACCCCGGCAACGAGCGCGTGGAAGACTTGCGCAAGCGCTATGGCGGCGGTTACGTGCTGTTCAGCGGACGCCACCGTTATTACAAGGGCCTGGAGGTTCTGGTGCGCGCAGCCAAGTCCATTCATGCACCGGTCGTGATTGCGGGAGACGGACCCGAACGGGCCAGGTGCGAGAGCCTTGCGCGCGAGTTGGGCGTGGCGATTCACTTCCCCGGCATGCTGACCCGCGACGAGGTCATCGCTCATTTGCACGGCTGCGATGTGTTCGCGTTTCCCTCGACGGAGCGCAGCGAGGCCTACGGGATTTCCATGCTCGAAGCGCACGCCTGTGGCAAGGCGGTGGTCTCCACGACCATCGGCACCGGCGTCGAGTTCGTCAACCTCCACGGTCAGACCGGACTCAACGTGCCGCCGCGCGAACCGGAGGCGCTCGCCGCCGCCGTCAACACGCTCCTGGACGACCCTGCGAAACGCGAGACGATGGGCGCGTTCGCGAAGGCGCGCGTCGAGAGGGACCTGAACGCCGCCGCCATCGCCCGCACCGAGTATGACCTGTACGAAGGCGTGGTGCGCGGCAGCGCCTGACGCGCGAAGACAACGAGGAAGAGAAGAACATCCCCCTTGATCCCCCTTCAAAGGGGTACACTGCAACACTACGTTTACTGTTTATCAGCGACTCTTGCGCAACGAGAGGTCCTCCTGCTCCCAACGAAAACGGCCCGAAGGGCCGGGCAAAAGGTCCCCCTTTGAAGGGGCGGCCCGCAGGGCCGAGGGGGATGTGAAGCCCCAGCGCCACGGCCTCCCGTAAGCACCTACCGCTCGCACCAAGCCCTTACGTTGGCGCGGCCCCGCGGCCGCGTGATAGCATGGGTGCCTGTCTTTGGTGGCAACGCGAATCCGGAGGGATATCCCCATGCGTGATGTGTTTATTGTGGAGGCCGTGCGCACCCCCGTCGGCCGGGGCCGCGAAGACGGCGCGCTCCACGCCGTGCACCCGGTCGACCTGCTCGCCCATACGCTTTCCGCCTGTGTCGCGCGCGCGGGCATCGACAAGAGCGACGTTGAAGACGTAATCGCGGGCTGTGTTTCACCGACGAACAAGCAAGGGGCGAACATCGCGCGGTTGGCGCTGCTCAAGGCAGGCTTCCCGGTGCATGTCCCGGGGGCGCAACTGAACCGCATGTGCGGCTCGAGCCAGCAGGCGGTCCACTTCGCGAGCCAGGCAATTGCCGCGGGCGACATGGAACTGGCGATCGCGTCCGGCATCGAGATGATGGGGACCGTGCCCATGGGCAGCGACTGGGGCGTGCTCGACGACGAGTTTCTCGCCAGCTTCCCGCATCCGCTGCAGCCCATGGGGATCTGCGCGGAAAAGGTCGCGGAGAAGTGGGGGCTCACCCGCCGCGAGTTGGATGAGTTCTCCGCGGACAGCCACCACAAGGCCGCCCACGCGATTGCGAGCGGACACTTCAAATCCCAGATCGTGCCCATCGAGGTGCGGGCGAACGGCGCCACACGCGTTGTGGACACCGATGAAGGCGTTCGGCCGAATCCCAGCCTCGAAAAGATGATGTCGCTCAAGACCGTCTTCAAGGAGGACGGCGTCATCACGGCCGCGAACGCAAGCCAGATTTCCGACGGGGCCGGCGCCGTACTGGTCGCGTCGGGGGAGAAGGCGGATCGCCTCGGCGTGAAGAAGCGGGCGCGCATCGTCACGCGCGTGGTCGTGGGCAGCGACCCTGATCTCACGTTGACGGGTCCTATACCTGCGACCGTGAAAGCGCTGGAACGTGCGGGTCTGAGCATGGGCGACATCGACGTGGTAGAGATCAACGAGGCCTTCGCGAGCGTGGTGCTCGCCTGGGCGCGAGAATTGAAGCCGGACATGGCGAAGGTCAACCCGAACGGAGGCGCGATCGCGCTCGGCCACCCGCTTGGCGCCACGGGCGCCATCCTCATGACCAAGCTGCTGTATGAACTCGAACGCACCGGCGCGCGTTACGGCCTGCAGACCATGTGCATCGGTCACGGCATGGCCACAGCGACTATCATCGAGCGAATGGGGTAGAATGATGGCTGTGCCTGGGAAATACGGGCATAAGAGCGCGGGAATCCTGACGCGAGCGCGAGACCCAGAGCGTCCGGCAGTGTTCTGTAGCGCAGGCGTCCCGCCTGCATCTCTGAAATTGCAGGCGAGACGCCTGCGCTACAGAGAGTCTCTCCGGTTCTACAAGAGTCTCTTAAAGGGGCCGTTTTTTTTGGCGCGGGGGAATGACAATGTACATATCAATTCGTGATGCGATGCTGGTTGAGGCGGGGTTTGCCGATCTCGCGGCGGGCTTGAAGCAGCTGGGTCTCACCAACTGCGAGGTCGCGCTGGGGCAGGACTTCACGGTCTACGCGATGGACTCGACCGAGAAGATTGCGCTGCGGAGCGATGAGGATGTGGCGGCCTACAAGAAACATCTGGACGGGCTTGGCATCACCGCGTGCTGCTTCATGACAGCGCGCGATTTCAGCGCGGGCGATGTGGAGGAAAGCACTGCATGGGTCGCACGGGCCCTGGAACTGGCCGGACTCATGGGAATGTCCACCATCCGCATCGATTCCGCGATGTCGCGCGAGCGTGAACTCGATTTTGGCGCACGTGTGGACCTGTTCGCGCGCGGACTGGGCGGCGCGCTGGAACGCACGAAAGGCCTGAACGTGGCCATGGGCATCGAGAACCACGGATTTCAGGGCAACAACCTGGCGTTTCTGCTGAACGTGTTCCGGCTCGTCAAGTCGGACCGGCTCGGCTCGACGCTGGATACCGGCAATTTCTACTGGCGGGGCTACCCGCTCTCCGAGGTCTACGGCATTCTGACCTTGCTCGCGCCGCACGCGAAACACACCCACTGCAAAAACATCCATTACCCCGAAGAGAAGCGCGAAGAGATCCGCGAGGCGGGCTGGGAGTACGGCACCTACGTTTGTCCACTCTACGAAGGCGATATCGACCATGGCCGCGTGATTCGCATTCTCGCGGAAGCGGGCTATAAAGAAGATGTGTGCATCGAGAATGAGTCGCTGAGGAAATGGGAAAGCGCGGAAGAACGCCAGAAGGTGCTGGGGCGCGAAGTGGCCCACCTATGGGAGCAAATCAAGTCCTTTGGCTGACACGGACACACCCAGGATTCCGCAATGGCGCGTGCTCGGCCTGATGCTACTGGGCATGGCGTTTGTAGGGCTGTCGGTGTACCTTGGGCAACGCTGGGAGCTGGCCCCCAAACTGTCCCTCGACTTCCGGGGCGAGCGGGGCCAGGGCACGGCCGAGCGCACGGAAGGCGGCTACTCGCTTCGTTTCACCACATCGACCAACATTTACCGCCGCAGCTACCGGGGCGATCTGGGCATCCAGCGGGAGACCGGTGAGACCACGCCAATCTCGCTGGTGTTCGATCCAGAGGACCCGAGCCGATTCCAGCCGATGACGGTGTCTTACCGCCCTGGTGTGGTCGTCGCCGCAACGTTTCTCCTGGGCATGGGGTGCGTACTTTACGCGCGGCGTATCGTCCAGAAGGCTCAACGCGCCCAGCGTGACGTCCTTCGCGCCAAGTCGCGCATTTCACCAGGGCAATCGCACTGAAACCGCGCCATCTGCGGAAACGGCATCACCGTCAGTTCCCATCGTCAAATCTGTACTACTCTCACCCAAAGTGTCGAATTCTCGTCACGACTTCGTGGTGGTATGTGCCGTAGGTCGCGTATTCGTGGACCGATTGGAAACGGAGAAGAAGTATTTCACCGCGAAGATGGAGCAATTCCTCTCGCCAAGGCGCGAAGGCACAAAGGCATATCGAAGAATGCGCGCACGTCGCCCTTTGAAGATAGTGAAGGGGGATGTTCTTCCTCTTTGTCGTGAAGGTGGGTGTATTTGGCTTCTGCTTTCCCTTCGCGAACTTCGCGGCTTCGCGGTGAAATCAACTCCGAATCACGGGCGAGACGCCCGTGCCCCCTTGTTGGCATCTTCCTAGATGGAATCAACCTTCTCGACGCTGTGGTATACTCGGACGAGGGGTGATTGGGTTCGATCTGCCTGTAGGCCTTCCCCATGCCGGGCCTTTTCCCCCACAAGAGACTAGCTTGGTGGAGTGCGTGTTGCTCGCGACTGTGATACAGGTCATGCAACGGATTGGGGAAAAGAGGGAGGACGCGCAGTGAAACGATTTGGGTTTACATTAATCGAGCTGTTGGTTGTCATCGCCATTATTGGAATTCTCGCAGCGATCTTGTTGCCGGCGCTTGCCCGCGCGCGCGAGGCCGCGCGCCGCGCGAGCTGCCAGAACAACCTGAAGCAGTGGGGCATCACGTTCAAGATGTACGCGGGCGAAAGCCCGGGTGAAATCTGGCCCCGAATGCACGGCGACGAGCAGTTCGGCGACAGCGCCGATTTGCCGGATTGCGACGAGGTGACGGACGACGCCGATTTCTTCGCCGACACGTACGCGCTGTATCCCGAATACTGCACGGATCCGAATATCCTGGTGTGTCCTTCGGATCCCGGGGGTGAAGGCGACGAGAATGGCCAGGGGTACGACCAAGCCATTGCTCTCAGCGCGGGTGGCTGCGTCAGCACCGTGGACGGCCTGAATTACGAGGGCGTGATCACCAACGGCGATGTGAGCTACCAGTACCTTGGCTTCGTCGTGGACCGCGGTGAGGACAACTTTCCCGTCGTGGCGCTCCCGAACAGTAACCCGCCTCCCGCGATCATCTCCGGCCCCGCTCAGCTCATGGGCATCGTGATCATGGTCAGCGGAATTCTCGACGACCTGGATCCCACGAACGATGTGTTGCTCGACGCGGACGTCAACGTGGACACGTACCTGGGATTTGTGGGCGGTCCTTCGGGCGAAGGCAATAGCGGCGGCTCCACGGTCAAACGCCTGAGGGAGGGCGTGGAGCGCTTTCTCATCACCGACATTAACAACCCCGCCGGAAGCGCGAAGGGCCAGAGCACCGTGCCGGTCGCCTGGGACAACATCTGCACCGACCTGGCAACCGTGGAGTACAATCACGTGCCGGGAGGCGTCAACACGCTTTATATGGACGGGCACGTCGAGTTCATCAAGTATCCCGGCAAGTTCCCCGCATCAAAGAACTTCGCGACGCTCGTCGCCGCGTTCGGCTGAGCAGCCGTTCGAACGGGCGAGGGAACAGACCCGGATGGCGCCATGTTTTGACAGTGGGGAACCGCGAGCAGACCAAAGCCCCTTGTCCCTGAATGTCTCTCTCTATTCTCCGCTTTCTGGGTCTGACAAGATACTAACTTGGGGTCGCGCTCGTTGGCTGGAAGCGAGGAAGAGAGCGCTGCCAGCTCAGATGTCCCGACTCGCCGGCCTCGATCACGCCGTCCTCGCCGATCATAAGACGGAACACCTCTCCCTGCGAGACCACGATCGATCCGTTGCTGTACTCGTTCAGGCCCACCCGTCGCTGCTCTTCGTTGGAGATGTGCCCATCAGCCCAGAGGAAGTAGGACGTCCGCGGGTATCCCTCCGCAAACACGGCCCCATCGATAAACAGCGTGGGCGGCTGCCCAGATGCGATGATTTGATACAGGAGGCGCGTGCTGCCCCAGCAGCCGTTGCCGAGCCCCGACGCGAGATACGGCAGGCTTCCCGAACCCCCGTAAATGATCTTGTAGATGAAAATGCCCGTCTCCGAGTCGTAGAAGGACTTATCGCCGCCGCACCGGAACGAGCCAAAGCTGTTCGATGCGAATTGGGTCGGCGGGTCCTCGGCTTCGGACAAGGCGAAGTGGAGGTTGCTGGTGGCTGTCTCGCGCCAACCATGGATGTCGTATCGCAGATGGGCGTCGATCGAGAATTCGGTGAACTCCGTGCTGCCGGAACCTACAGGCGCATCCGTGCGGTAAACAAATGTGACCCACCACTCAGTCAGCGGGACCGCGTTGCTCTTGATGCCCTGCGTCGTCACGATCACGTCCCCCGCGGAGCCGGGTCCGTGAATGGGCATTGTCGCGCGGATCTCCTCCGGCGACCATGACACGATACTCAATTCCTCATCCCCGCACGTGACGTAGCGGGCGGCATGGAATGGCCCCGTGCCGGGGTCCGTGCCGAAGGTGCCCCGGACGATGAGTTCGCTCTGTCCTGATGAGGCACCCGCCGGGTATTCATCGACCCGCAAGCACTCGATACTCGGCCGCAACCACCCGCCGCCGGACGGGCCCTCGGTAACGGCCAGCTCAGCATCATGACCGAAATCAAAAGTGTCGATATCCCATCCGCGGAGGTGAAGCTCCGCAAAGGCGTCCCCATAATCGAACGGCCTTCGGGGCGTCCCTTGGTCCTGGCCATCCGGCGCTGGCGCCCCGAGCATGCGGCACAGGAGGAAGGGAGTGGACTCCGCGCAAGCGGAATCAGTCACCACGGCAGACCACCCGGCGTAGAGAGACGCACCCGCCTCGAAGAAGGCGTCTTTCAGCCGCGTCGTCTCGGGGTGGTCGCTGTCGCACGCGTCCATGTACACGAAGCTGTTGGGTGCAAAGGTCATGTATTTGGTGACGAAACGCGACGTGAAGAAGAAGTTGCGGGGCATACCCGGTAGCAGCATGTCTTCCACGATAACCAGCGACTGATCGGCGAGGTCCTCGGCATGCGTGGCCTGGGCTTCCGCCGTGGCCTCGGTCGCGGTCATTATGGCCGAGGAGTAGGAGACCGGGGCTGCCTCAGTAGGGGTCGGAAAGAGGCGTGCGATGACCCCGTGCGTGCCCATGTAGAGGAATGCCGGGCCGTTCACTTTCTTTAGGCTTTTCACAGTGCCGCCGGCCTCCGGGTTGGCGGTCACGGAGTACCCCGCCTCCAGCAGCCAAGGGCTGATTTGCGCGGGTATGTTGGAGTAGTTGCTCGCATCCAGCACTTGAAAGAGCACGGCGGGACCGGCCGGGATTCCCGTTCGCGAGGGTGATGCGGGTGCGTCCCGCGTATCAATGGGAGGCTCCCAGAACCAAGTAGGCAGGGGGGAGACTTCCTCGACCGCCTCCTTTGCACGGGAGGAATCATATCCGGGCCGTCCGTTCGCATCGACAATATACGTTGTTCCGCCTGGAAACCGCCCCCACGCAATCCCGAACTCATCCGACGAACCGGTGGCCTCGAACTCGTGCCGTTTCGCAATCGCATCAGCGGCAACGTCGAGCACCTCCTCACTCGTCGGATTGTCGGGTAGCCTGTCGAGTGCCGCCCTGACGGCGTCCATGGCCTGTACGCGTTCCTCGGGCGTGATATTCTCGGGCGTGACATGTGGGCAAGCTGTGACAAGCGATAAGACGGCAAGAACGGCCAATGTCATGATCAAGCTCAACGCTCTCTTTTTATCCATGACAATAGTCCCCCATTTTGGCGGCGCGATCTGCGATTGCAGAAAATACAATCCTATTTATGTAAACTATAACGCTGCCTGAAGCCCCCGGCGTTCCAAGATTGGAGAAGAACCTAGCCCCAGTCTCTGAAGGAATCCACACCATGATACCCCCAGCCATGATAGGAGCCGCGTCCCGTGCGTTCAAGGCAAAGCTGACGGAAAACCTGTGGCCAAAATACTCGATTCTTTCACGAGCGCTGGGGTGCACCCACCTGATGTATGCGCAGTACATCCACCGGCTTCACGGCAGACTGGGGCATCTATGGCAGAGCCGATTCTATTCGTGCCCCCTGGACGACGCCTACGCCGTCAACGCCGCCGCGTATGTCGTATGACCGCAAGTCCGAGAATGGTGACGCCCTCGCGGCTACACACGAACCACGCTTGAAACCGGATTTCTGTCAACCGGCCCGGGCTCCGCGCAGAGCACTGCATCAACCCAAAGAACTACAGTTGAATGGGACTGACCCGAATGGCACTAGTCCGCATATCCCACCGCCCCCCGCGTAGCGGGCGGCGAGATATGCTTTCGCAATGACCCACAGGCTCACTCGAGAGGATTTCTACAACGCACACCGCCTAAGCAAGGAGGACGTGCCAGAGTCTCGGAAACTGCGGATTCAACTTGGATTGAGAGATCAGCGGCTTGTGCGTGTGAGAAATCCGGGCTAGCTTTTTGCAGTGCGGACTCTGGACCAAAGCCAACCATCCTGCGGAAGCGGTCCGACCAGGAGCGCCGGCATCTTTGCCGGCTCTTTAGGATGCCGGCACACCCGCACGGGCCGCCCCCTGGGCAGCGATTCGTCCTTGAGCAAGCTGGAGACGTACTTGGGGCGCCGCGTCCGTGCCATCCCGCGAGGACGGCCCCACGGCAGCAAGGACTGCCGCCCCCGTACACGCCGTTGAGTTGGAAAATCAGCGCCCCTCCTCACGCGTTGAATTTCATGCGCCGCCCCGTTGTCTGTTTCGGGCAGTAGTGCTATTCTTCCATGAGTACTCAATGCCTGGATCGCGGACAATCAAGGTATAGGGAACCACCACTGGGGAATGCGGCCAATGGTACCTGCTTTGGGGAACACGCCTTAGCACACCGACACGCGCCAACGCCGCTCGCTCCGGGGGTAACTACAGGGAGGGAGTTCTATAAATGGTTACTGTCCCCATTTATTCCCCGGACTCCTTGGCTACCAGTTAACGAGTAGGCAGCTAATATGACATATAACTATGGAGATTCGGTAAGGATCACTCCTTTTGCTCCTGAGTGCTATTCCCCGGGAGCAAGTGGCTCCTTGTGTGGCGTCCGACAGGTTGATACAGCGGCGCAAGCTAAGAGTGCGAACGTCAGTATCGGGACTGTTTTATGGCTTGTCGAGTTTCCGGACGGTTCGTCTAGCGAAGTGCCAGAAGAATTCTTGATCGGGCTTGAGCAACACTGATAATATGACTGCAATTTAAGATCCGGAGGAAAGGCGGTCGAGCGGTACGAGTACGGCGACTAAGGGGCGCCCGAGTTCTACGATGCGGACGGCGCCCCCTGGGAATAAAAGGGGACAGTAACCATTTATAGAATCCCCTATTATGCGCCTCCCAGAACAGTAACCTTACCGTCTGAAGTGACTTCAATCACGACATGAGCGCCCGGAGTTGAAGGCAGTCTTTCAATCATTACCCGCCAGACGCCACCTTGGAAATCAGACGAAATGACTTTGAATTCATCTTTCTTCCAGCCCAACTTATGGACTTCCAGTTCGGCCAGAGCGATGGCTTGCTCTATCGAGGTAACCTGGACTTCAGTGGAGTGCTGCTCAATGTCTGAAACCTCCCGCCCATGATCGGTTGGCACTGTTGCACCCTCTCCGCACGAAGTAAGTATACACGTAGATGCGAGGAATATGCACCAACAATCGTACAATATAAGATACAGGCGCTTCATAGAGGACACTTTCGTTTCTGAGAATAAATAGGGACAGTAATCATTTGTTGTAATCCCCTCGTCTGGCCTGAAGAACACGTTGTGTTGGACCGCGTCGTGGTGCGAAGGCGCGTTCCTCGAAGTAGGTACCATTGGCCGCATTCCCCATGCCTTGATTCTCCCCGATCCAGGCATTGAGTACTCACGCAAGAATAGCACTACTGCCTAAAACAGACAATAGCGGGACTCATCGACTCCGGGAAATACAGGGACATCCATGATAGGTATAAGTCAAGAGGCAAAGCGGGGAAAATTCAGGGACAGACCACTTTATTCTGCGCATGCTTCGTCCTAGAACCCTAGAACCGGAAAATTCAGGGACGAAAATTCAGGGACAGACCACTCTATTCTGCGTATGCTTCGTCCTAGAACCCTAGAACCGGCAATTGAACACACCCAAGGGGTCGGGGACCCCATGTTTCGCGGCCGAGAGAGGAGTCTCGGCGG
>JADLGB010000004.1 GCA_020849535.1 Candidatus Hydrogenedentota bacterium | reverse complement strand
GGATGCGAATCTTGATCATGTCGCACACGACGTAGAAGGCCGCCATCGTGAGGAAACACAGACCGCTGCTCCAGAACGCGTAGGGGGCCGTCACGTAATACTTGGAAAAGACCCACGCTTCCTTGATGCTGCCGATCGGCTGCCGCAACGCCCATCCAACCAGGCACAACGCCACGCCCCACCCCAGACAGCCCACGAGAATTTTTTGGGTGTTCTTCGTGGCCATGATGTCGTACGCGATGGTTCCGCAGACGAGCATCAGCAGCCAGGACCAGTGGCCAATCGGCCCGCCGTTGATGTTGCAGTCCACCAGCTCCGTGCCAATCGGAATGAGCTTCCAGATGATGGGCATTGTTTCATCGGTGTACTTGACCGATCCGATGAGCCACCCCCCGTACGTGGTGAACGAGAAGATCAATTGATACACCGCGAGGAACCCCAAGGCGATGCCGAAACGCACGCTGGGCTTCTTGTCCACGAACCATAGCGCGAGCAGTCCCGCAAGACCGATGTTCATCAGCGCGTCCCACAGGTAGCCCGTGTAGAGGAGAAACGCAATCAACACGAGCATGATGTAGCGCTTCAACAATCCGCTGCGTGCTTCTTTCAGCCCGACCTGCTCGATGCGGCGCTTCATCGACAGCCGCATGCCCATGCCCACGACGAACATGAAGAGCGGCGCGATGGTGTCCGCATAGGTCATGTAATCGCGGTGATGGTGCAACTGCTGGGTCACGACGTCAAACGCTTCAAAGTAGTCGACCAGCAGCATGCCGAAAATGGCATACCCCCGAATCTGGTCGATGGACGCGATGCGCCCCTTCGCAATAGACGGTGTGGCGGTATCGGTAGACATAATGGCAGCCCCTCCCCAAATCCTCGATAAAACGATAAAGCGAACGGAGCATAGCAAATACAGGACAGTACAATCCACGAGCATTGCGCATCGCACCATGCGTCCCTTTTTGACTCGCCCCCCGATCCACACGTACACTTGTTCCTTTCAGTTACCGCCTTTTCACGGGCATTGACGGGGTAGGCGGTGCCGTGCGTTTCCATCGATCTCAGGACAGGGAAGGACCCGTATTTCATGTACATGCAGGACGTGTTGCAGACGCTGAACAACTTCTGGAGCAGCCGCGGCTGTCTCCTGTGGCAGCCATACCACACGGAGGTGGGGGCTGGCACCTCGAACCCAGCGACCTTTCTGCGCGTCCTCGGGCCCGAACCCTGGTGGGTGGCGTACACGGAACCGAGTGCCCGCCCGACAGATGGCCGCTATGGCGAGAATCCGAATCGCCTGCAGCACTACTACCAATACCAAGTCATCCTGAAGCCGTCGCCGCCGAATGTTCAGGAGCTTTTCCTGGAATCCCTCGAAGCGCTTGGACTCGACCTCAAGCTCCACGACTTCCGTTTCGTCGAGGACAACTGGCAGAGTCCCTCCCTCGGTGCCTGGGGTCTTGGATGGGAGGCATGGTTGGACGGCATGGAAGTCCTACAGTTCACCTATTTCCAGGAGTGTGGCGGCATCAAGCTCGATGTGCGCGCGTGCGAGTTGACCTACGGCATCGAACGCATCGCCATGTATCTCCAAGGCGTCGAGAATGTGTACGACCTACAGTGGGCCCCCAATGGTGTCACGTATCGCGACATCTTTCATGCCCAGGAAATTGAATACTGCAAATACAATTTCGAGACCGCCGACATCACTAAGCTCCTCCAAGTGTTCGACATTTGGGAAGGAGAGGGGTTGCGGCTGCTCGACCTTGACCTCGTCCTGCCTGCCTACGATCACTGCCTGCGCATGTCGCACCTGTTCAACGTGCTCGACGCGCGCGGAGCCTTCTCCGTCTCGGAACGCGGCCGCTTTCTCTTGCGGTGCCGGGCCGTGGCCGAGCGTTGCGCGAAGGGCTTCCTGACTCAGCGCGAGGCCATGGGCTTCCCGATGCTGCGGCATCCCAGCCCGGTGAGTTACGATACCGCTCCGCAGGAGACACCGGAGACTTCAAGCTACAAGGAGATGGACACACTCCTGATCGAGGTGGGCGTTGAAGAACTCCCTCACCGCGACATCAAGACGGTCGAGTCCCAGGTTTCGGGCCTATTCGCAAAGGCGATGGCGGCACGCGGCCTCAGCCACGGCGATATCATAGCGTGGGTCAGCCCGCGCCGGATCGCGCTTCTGGTGAAAGACGTGCCCGCGCGCCAGCAGGATGTCACGAAGGAAGTGCGCGGTCCCAAGCGCCAAGCCGCCCAGAACGACAAGGGCGAATGGACCATGGCCGCCCAACGTTTTGCTGAAGGCCAGGGCGTCGGTGTGAACGACATCTACTTCGTGAGTGATGGCAAGGCCGAGTACTGTTACGTGAAGGCGCATCAGAAAGGCCGTCACCTCAACAAACTCCTGGGTGATGTTCTCGACGAGGTACTGAGCGGCATCCACTTTGGCAAGACGATGGGCTGGGAAGACAGCACCACGGTCTTCTCGCGGCCTATCCGCTGGCTCGTGGCCTTGCACGGCAGCACGATCGTCCCCGCATCGATACGCCTGCGCGAGAAGAACGAGCGCGGCGACGAGCGATTTCTCTATTCCGGCCGGACCAGTTATGGACACCGCAGGTTGGCGCCGGGTCCGGTCGAGATTCCCTCGGCAACGGATTACTTGGAAGTGTTACGCGGACGCTTGGTCATGGCGGACCACGCGGAGCGCAAGCAGGCATTGCTCACGAAAGTCCACACTCTGGCACAGAAGGCCGGGCTCGTGCCCGAGAAGGACGACGACCTCTATGAAGAGATCGCCGACCTCGTGGCGTGGCCCGATCCCATCATCGGCGCAATCCCAGAGGATGCGCTGGTGCTGCCGGAAGACATCATCATCACCCCGATGAAAGTCCACCAGCGTTACATTCCGTTACGCAATGCGGACGGTTCGTTGAGCCACCAGTTTATTTGTGTGGCCAACGGCGAATTCAGCGACGAGGGCCGGGACATCATCCGCAAGGGCAATGAGCGCGTCCTCAACGCGCGCCTGCGCGACGCGCGCTACTTCTGGGACACCGACACGCAAACGCCCTTGCACGGTTTCGCCGAGCGCCTCGACAAGGTCATGTTCCACCAGAAACTCGGGTCCGTGGCCGACAAGGTGTCGCGTTTGCGCGACCTCTACTTCACGCTCAAGGGCTTCCTGCCCGCGGTGGATGATCGCAAGATGGGCGAAGTACTCACGCTCATGAAAGCCGATCTCACCACCCAGATGGTCTTCGAATTTGATTCCCTCGAAGGTGTCGTGGGCATGCTCTACGCGCGCAAAGAGGGTATCGACGAGGAAATCGCGAGCGCGATCTTCGAGCATCGCCTGCCGCGCCGCGCAGGAGACGACCTTCCCCGCGGCACGCTCGGGGCGGTTGCGGGCATCCTCGACCGCTTTGATACGCTCGCGGGCTATTTCGGCATCGGCCAGCGCGTCAAAGGTACGAGCGACCCGTTCGGCCTGCGCCGCAATGCGCTTGCCCTCCTCTCGATCATCGACACACTGGAGTTGGACATCGATTTGGAGGTGTTCGTGCGGGCCGCCCTCGCCAATTACGGAGGGTTGGTCAGCGCCCCAGACAAAACCCTCCAAGATATCCTCGCGTTCTTCAGCGACCGCATGGCCGTCATGCTCAAGGACCAGGGCTACGCGTACGATCTTGTCGCGGCGGCCCTCGCCGTTCACAGCAAGCGGCCCATCCAGTTGCACCGCTGCCTCGATGCCTTGCGCTCACTTGAGGAGTCGCAATTGCAGGACCTCGCGGAGCAAGCCAAGCGTATGCTGCGCATCATTAAGGAACCCGCCGAATCGGTGGACGCCGCTTTGCTCGACGCAAACGAAAAAGACCTTCACCGCATCACGGTATCCGGCTTGGAGCGGGTCTCCGATTTTGTTGAGCGCAAAGCGTTTGATAAGGCTTGCGGTGAGATCCTGGGCTGGGTGCCTGCCATCTCATCCTATTTTGAGGGCGTTTTGGTCAACGATCAGAACGACAAGGTTCGCAGAAACCGCCATGCGTTGTTGCGTGACTGTCTCGCCGCGCTCAATTCCACGGCGGATTTCACGCAGATCGAGAAGAAGGCCTGAGCGTTTCCATCCCAGCGAGACAAGGCACCGCCTGCGTGCATATCAACTACGACAGAGTGGCCCCCACCTACGACCGGCACCGGCGCGGGGGAGGTCCCTACCTTGACCACCTGATCGCGCTGGCGTCGCAGTCACACCCGCGAACGGTGCTCGAACTTGGAGCCGGCACGGGAAACAACACGCTGGCCTTCTCCCTCGGGTACACGGGCTCGCAGCTTCTGTGCCTCGAACGATCCGCGGGAATGCTGCGGCGAGGCGCATCAAAACCCACCGGGGCTTTCTGGATACAGGGGGACGCGCTCCAGATTCCGCTCGCGTCCGCTTCCGTGGATTTCGTATTCTCCATTTACATGCTGCACCACATCCGGCATCTCGATGTCTTGTTCCGTGAGTGCGCGCGCGTGCTTCGCCAGGGATGCGCTATCTTCGTGACGACGACCCACCGGTTCATCCGGCGCCACCCCATGACGCGCTACTTCCCGAGTTTTGCGGAGATAGATACCGGCCGTTTTCAAGATGTTTCAGAAGTCGCGCGCGAACTGAGCCGGGCAGGGTTTTCCCAGGTGGGCCAAGCCGTATGCGTCGCGGAACCCACTCCAGTTGACTCGGCCTATGTGGAGAAGGTGGCAGGGAAATTCCTCAGCACATTTGAACTCATGCCCCCGGATGAATTCGAGAGCGGACTCGCACAGCTCCGCAGAGACGTGGAAAGGCAAGGTGCCCTTGCCGAACCCGTCGCCTGGGAGTCCGCGCTGGTGTGGGGATACCGATGACGCCAACAACACGGACAGGGCGGCGCCGTGGGTAAAGACCCGCGCAAGAACCGGAAGCCGGTTCGCCGCCGCGCCTGGGACCCCAGTGATGCGGACACCTTGACGCGCGAATCGCGTGCACGACGCGAGGATCGCGGCGCGGTACGGCTCCCGCCCCTGGCCAAGGAGTTCTTCTCGGACACTCCGGCAAACGCCCTCGTCATCGGTCCATACGGGGCGCTCGCCTTCGTCCTCTGGAATGGCGCCGAACACCTCTGCCGCGTCGACGATGCGCTGATGGACGGCAAGTCATCCGTCCTCGCGCCCGGAGATGACGTGCAGGTGGAGGCCGACAGCGGCGGTCCCGTCGTGCGCGCGGTGCGACACCGGCGCACGAAGCTCAGCAGGCCCGCTATCGGTCGCAGCCGCGAGCAAGTGCTCGCCGCGAACATCGATTGCGTGGTCGTCGTCGCCTCGGCGGCCAAGCCTCAATTCAATCCCGGACTTGTCGACCGGTACCTCGTGGCCGCACAGGCCGGCGGCGCGCGGCCTATCCTCTGCATTAACAAGATGGATCTGGTCAGCGCCGAACCTCGCGAGGTCGAACCCTACCGTGAATTTGATCTCGCAATATTCGAAACTAGTTGCCAGAACCGCGCTGGTCTCGATGCTCTGAGCGATGCGCTCGCCGGCAAACTCAGCGTGTTGACCGGGCACAGCGGCGTTGGCAAATCCTCCATCATCAACGCGCTCGAGCCCAGCCTCAGCATCGACACCCAGGACATCAGCGAAAGCACGAAGAAAGGCCGCCACACGACGACCAGTTCGCGCCTGTACGAACTGCCCAATGGCGCACGCATCATCGACACGCCCGGGATCAAGCAGTTGGGCCTTTGGGGCATTTCGCCCGAGGAACTCGATTACTATTTCCACGAATTGGCCGAACGCGCGGAGAAATGCCGGTTCCGCGATTGCACACACGTCCACGAACCTCACTGCGCGGTCAAGGACGCGGTGGAAGTCAGTGAAATCTCACTGGCTCGCTATGAATCGTATCTACGTATTCGAAAAGCGCTGGTCGAAGAGACCACGCCCAAGTATTGAGCGGTCGAATGGGACTGACCCCGTCTTTCGCGTAGGCTTTGCGCGCCGGGATTCCTATCTCGGCCGCGAAACACGGGGTCTGTCCCTGCCACCCCCACGCTGGAACGGCGGCTCGAAGGACAGGATAAGGATAAGGATAAGGTTTAGGACTTCCAGATGATCGATCGGAGTTGGTATACACGGCCCGCCGGCGCGCCCGACGCGGTATCCGCGGGAGGAGTTGTGGTGCGCGTGGAGAATGGGCAAACCCTGGTTGCGCTCGTCACGGAGCGCGAGCATCCAGACTACGTGCTGCCGAAAGGCCATCTCGAAGCTGGCGAATCCGCGCTCGAAGCCGCCCGCCGCGAAGTGGGGGAGGAGGCGGGCTTCCACGATCTGACATGTGTCCGCGAACTCGTCACGATTCAACGCCTCAACTTCGATCGCACGAAATGGAAAACCATCCATTTCTTTCTGTTCACAACGGACGAGACCGAGCCCCGGCCCCTGGAACCGGAGAATCATCCACACGTGGGCTGGTTTCCCTTGGACGCGTTGCCTCCGATGTTTTGGCCCGAGCAGCGAGAACTCCTTGAAACGCTTCGCTCGGAACTGCTTGGCCTTTCTGATTCTTCGTAGCTGCCGTGCCGTCCTCGAAACGTCCGCCGCACTTCTGCTATGCTATTCGCATCCCTCCCGTGATGCCTGCCTCAGGCTTTCTGATTCGACCGCGCGAAGGGACATACGCAAAGGATCCTCTGATAGCCATGGACAAGAACTACCTGATAGATATGGATGGCGTGCTCGTGAGCGGAAGCCGCATCATTCCTGGTGCGGACGCCTTCGTGCGCCGCCTGCACGAGCGCGACCTGAAGTTCTTAGTGCTCACCAACAATCCCCTCTATACGCCGCGGGACCTGGCGCACCGGCTACGCATCATCGGCCTCGACATTCCCGCCGACCGCATCTTCAGTTCCGCCATGGCCACGGCGCGCTTTCTCCAGGCCCAGAAAGGCCGTGGTACCGCCTTCGTCATCGGGGAAAGCGGCCTCACCACGGCGATTCACGAGGCGGGCTTCGTCATTACGGACCACGATCCCGACTACGTCGTATTGGGCGAAACTCACACCTACAATCTGGAACTCGTGACGAAGGCGATCCGGCTGGTCGCCGCTGGCGCGCATTTCGTCGCCACAAATCCCGATCCTTCCGGCCCCTCGGAATCCGGACTGGTACCGGCCTGCGGCGCGATGGCAGCCCTCATCGAAGCGGCCAGCGGCATGAGCCCCTTCTTCGTGGGCAAGCCCAACCCGCTCATGATGCGCACCGCCTTGAACTATCTCGGCGTTCACTCCGAGCACACCGTGATGGTTGGCGACCGCATGGACACCGATATCATCGCGGGTGTCCAGAGCGGCATGGAAACGATTCTGGTCCTGAGCGGCGTCACCACGCGGCAGGATATCCTGCGGTTTCCCTACCAGCCAACGACCATCGTCGATTCCGTCGCCGACATCGTTCCCTGACGCGTCCTACTTCAGAACCTCATCAAAGAACTGCGTCATCGCCTGCCACGACCGCCGCGCGGACGGCTCGTGGTACATCGCGCGTCCCGGCGTGTTCGCATCCGGATCGGTGAAGCTGTGCACCGCGCCGCCGTAGTGAATCATCTGCCAGTCCACGCCACCATCCCGCATCTCCTGCTGGAACGCGGCCACCTGCTCGGGCGGCACGCCGGGGTCATCCGCCCCATGCAGCACAAGCACCTTCGCTTTGATGTTCTTCGCATCCGCGGGCGTGGGGGAGTCCAGTCCGCCGTGGAAACTTACGACTCCTTGAATGGGTTCCCCGCTGCGCGCGATTTCCAGCACGGTGGTGCCGCCGAAGCAATAGCCTATCGCCGCCACGTGGCTGCTATCGCACAGCTCATGATTGCGCAACACGTTCAGCCCCGCAATCGCACGCTGTCGCATCTTCGCACGGTCGCCCTTGATCGCTCCTGCCAGCTTGCTTGCCTCTTCACGGTTGGCCGCATACACGCCCTTGCCATACATATCCAACCCAAACGCGACATACCCCATCTCCGCGAGACGCCGCGCGCTGTCCTTGGACTGCTCGCCAAGGCCCATCCACGCGTGCACGATCAGCACCCCTGGGCGCTTCCCGGACACCGCATCGTCGTACGCGAGATACCCTTCCAAGATCGTGTCGCCGTCCTTGTACTCGATCATCTCCGTCCTGATCGCGCCGAACGCCGGGACCGCGGCAAGCAGCCCCGCAACACACAGAATGAGACTTCTCATGATTGTGCCCTCACACGTTTAGAGTTCTTGCCTTGCAGCGGTTATTGTGGCGGACGCGGGAGCGCGACGCAAGGGGAAGGCGGTGGGGTGGGTTTGGCGCTGGGCGAAGAACATCCCCCTCGGCACTTCGTGCCTGCCCCCTTCGAAGGGGGACTCCCTGTGCCCGGCCCTGCGCTCTGCCCCTTTCGACGGGGTTCTCCCAACGCTCGGCCCTTCGGGCTGAGCAGTTCTTGGCCAAGAACCCGCATGCTGCTCACAGGTCGTTTAATACACTATAGATATAGTATTTTTAATATCCCCCTTTGAAGGGGGTGAAGGGGGATGTTCTTCTCTTCTCTTGTCTTCTCCCCGGTCTTCTATCGGTCCCTGCTTGCGGCCTATTCCCCCGCAAACGCCGGCACTTCCGTGTCTATCCGCCGAAATGCCGCCAACGGACACGTCACCGAGGTCATGTACACCGGATTCTGCCTATGGTTATTGCTGGGATGGAAACACTCCCACGGCGATCCGAACTCCGGCCCCTTGCGGAAATCGCCTTCGCGCAGTTCCACAACATACTCCGCCGCAAGCTGCCGCGCGGCTTCCGGATCCACCTGGGCGATTGCGTAACACACCCAGCCCGTCGGCGTGCCCCAGTATGCCCCATTCTGATACGTGTTCAGCTTGCAGTCCGTGTCTTCCCACGCCGTGCTTGCGTTGAAGTCGTCCGACGTAAGCACGTGCCGGATGTTACCGCGTGATGTCAGAGTCCCGGCGTGATAGGCCCGCGCAAGGGCCGTGCAGGCCGCCTGCGTCCGCTCCGGGTCGAACGCGCCGATATAGACACCGAATGCCGTTCCCCACACGTCCGGCTGCGCACTGTGTCCGGTTGAGGCTTTGTAGAGCCCGGAGTCCTGCGCGAACGTAGCCTCAATTGCCTGGCGCAGCTCCGTGGCCTTGGCTCGATAGTCGTTGGCCTTTGCAGAATCGCCTGTGCGTTCGGCCAGCTCAGCGATCTCCCCGGCGGCGCGCAGTTTGAGTAGCGAACACATCAGCAGGTCGCCCGTGTGGATGATTGTGTCCACGAACCCGAAGGTGACTCCCCGCGCATCCGCATCCGCGAAGACCAGCCCGCTATCCGGACGCGAAGGCGGCATCGCGTATGCCTCTTCCAACCGCGTGAACAGCGGCTTGCCCTTGACATCCTCGGCCAAAATGGCTGCCTCGCCCGTGCTCTGCACGTACAGCGCCGCCATGTGCACGAAGAAGTACGCGTCATCCAGCGCCGGCAGCTTTCCCCAACGCGTTCCGCCCTGTCCCTCGTAATCTTCGAGCGTACCGGGATAGAAGATAGGCTTGTTCCCGAAGCTGATGTGGTCGGCGATGGACCCCGGCGTCACGACACTCCCGCTCGGCAGGCTCCACAGCTCATCCTGCTGATGGCCGGCCGTCAGTAGCAGCATATGCCTCTGCTCATCATGCGTGATGAACCCTGACTCGATCGACATCGTGTAGTCGCGAATCCAAAAGGCCGGATAGCAGTCGCGCCCGCCAGGGCGGATCAACGTGCCGCCGGTCACGTTCGGACCTATGTTGCCCACTTTGGCTCCCGGCGCCACACGCGAAGCGTCCACGACGGCTTCCGTAATCCCTTCCAGAAACCGCATATCCTCGGGACTCAGAATGCCCGCGGCGGCTACCGCCGCACACATTGCGGCTAGACAAAAGACTCCCACTCGGACAAGAAGCACGATTTGGCCCTCCTCACGCTGCATTGTAGTGGAGCGGGTTTTCGCTGGGCAATCCGATAAGGTACCATCCGGCACAGTATCAGAATCCGCCACGATGGCACCCCTTGGAGACGTACGTGATGACAACGGCGAAGGCGCTAAAGCTCCGGAGACTCGCCGCAGGGCTAATGCTCTTGTCCGGCATCACCCATGTTGCCCAGTTGGCTTTCTATGGCGCTGAGCGGTCCGCCATGGGCGCTTCACTATTCGGAGGCATTTATTTCGTCATCGGTATATTGCTGCTCGGCAGAACGAGAACCGCGCTTATTCTGGGCGCTCTTCTGCCCGCCATAGGCGGAGTTCTGGGCGTATACCGCTTTCTTCACCTCCACCCCAACCCCTTCAGCGTCTTTCATGTGACCCTTGACTTGGTGGTGGTACCCATTTGTCTGTATCTACATGCACGCAAGATGCCTGATTCCCACTGAAACGCCCAGGTCAAACTCGCGGTCTCACGTATGCGGATACGCGTGCGACATTTGCACAAAAGACCCTCGTGCTGCTACATTAACGGGGCATGTGCTGCTAGGGGCTGAGATAACTTGAGCGTTGATCGGGTTCCTGGACTGAAGTGCGTCCCGGTGCCGTCTGAGCACGCCGCGCACCATGATTACCCGCAGGTGCGTGACTCGGAAGTGAATGGGGAAGGAGTTCAATCGATGTTGGGAATGCGTAGCGCACTCCGTTCATCGAAAGTGCGTCTGGTGTTGTTGGCTGCCGCTCCCTTGCTGTGCGGAGCCATCATTCCCGAGTGTGGAAACGGTTCTATAGGACCCGAACTCAAGGCCCGCGATTTCGTTCAAATCAACAAGAACGGATTCGGCTATATTGAAAACCTCATCGATATGAACGACTACCCATGGGGGCTCGTCTACTTTCAGCCCGATGGCGCCGATGAAGGTCACGTCTATGTGTCCACGGGAAATGGGATCGACGACCAACTCCTGTACGAACTCGGAGAGTCCGACTACCTGTTTCCCCCGTTGCGCCCCGGCGAGATCCGCCGCTACCGTCCCGACATAGGTCCTCGGGTTTGGTACAGCGTCCTGGATATCCGCCAGTACGAAGTGGGTCCCGTGTACAGCACGACAGGCTTCCGTTCTCTCCACGAGTACCGGCCCGCTGGAAAGAACCAGCCCAAGTACCTCTACGCGGGCTCTGCTTCGGAAACGCCCTCCCTCTGGCGCTCGCTCACAGGCGATCGCGGCTCGTGGGAAGTCGTCTGGTCCGAGTCACGCAAGGGGTCCATCCGCGCCATGGCGGAGCACAACGGCATTCTTTACTTCAATTTCATCCCCGGCGGCGAGATCGGCGATGGATCCCCCGGCGAGATTTGGGCGCATGACGGCACCGACGTGTGGAGTGTCGTCAGCGACGGGTTCGGCAACCCCAACAATACGGGCGTATGGGCTCTCGGCGTCTTCAACGGGTACCTCTATGCCTCGACCGCGAACCTGGAGACCGGTTTCGAAGTATGGAAGCTCGAAGGTCCCGACGGGGCGCCCCCGGTGTGCGTCGTCGATAACGGGGGACCTAGCCCTTCCAATGAGGCGGCTGCCACCTGCGTCGTCTACAAGGACAAGATTTACTTCGGCACCCAGGTCTTCGGCGGCTTTAATCTCGCCACAGGCAACCTGTTCAAAGGCGCACAGATCATCCGCCTCGATGCCGACGACAACATGGAGGTTGTGGTCGGTCCTAACTCTATTTCCGGCTTTGAAGCGGGATTCGGCCGCGGCATGAACGCCTACATCTGGTCCATGACCGAGTTCAACGGCGAGCTGTACGTCGGCACCTGGGATCAGGCGTCCATCTACCAGTACCTGGTGGATTACTTTCCAGACTCCATGTCGCAGCTTATGAGCTTTCTCCTCCTCGCGTCCGATTACAACAATGCCAATGGCGCGGCAATAGGTGGTGTCAAGCGATCGCCTACGCCCCTGAGCGCGGCTCTTGAAGCGGGCGGCGACCTCTACCGCTCCCCGGACGGAGACGCGTTCTACAGGATTTTCGACGATGGCCTCGGCGATCCGTACAACTACGGCGCGAGGAACATGCTGGCCGTCGGCAAGGACCTCTACATCGGCATGGCCAACATCTATGAAGGCCTCGAAGTCTGGCGGGCTTCGCTGTCTGACGAAGAGGCCGCGGCGTCCGCGCAGTAGTCTCTTGCTGGACAGACATGCCCTCCCCCACGTAAGATGTTTTCACCTATGAATCTTGCGAAGGAGGGTTACTGACCATGGCCATCAATCTCATGAGCACAATCAAAGGATCGCTGCTGGAAGGTTTCTTCCCCGAGGGATGGGACCTCAAGGCCCTCGATGAATGCTGCTCGCGTCCTCCCGATACCATTGCCCGCCGGGAATCCTGGTGGAACAAGTCCTTCGAGGCGGTGTCCTGCGAATCCCTGGGCGATTTCGACACCATGATGGGCCACGAGATTGCCAAGGAGATCGCCGACGCCAAGCGCCGCAAGAAGCCCATCGCGTTCATCCTGCCTGTGGGTCCCATGGGAATGTACCGCTGGGCGGTCTACTTCCTGAAAGAATGGGGCGTGGACTGCAAGCATGTCCACGGCTTCAACATGGACGAGTGGAGCGACGCGAAAGGAAGCACGTTGCCCGCCAACGATGCGGGCGCATTCCAGAACGCCATGGAGGGCGCGTTCTACGGGCCGCTCGGCAAACTCACGGTGCCCAAGGCGCAACGCCATTTCGCCACACGACAGCAGCTCCCCAGCTATGGCGAGCAGATTCGCGCGCTCAAGAAGAAGGGTGCGAAGCTGGTGACAGTCTTCGGCATCGGGCGCGTATGTCACATCGCCTTCTGGGAGCCTCACTTTGCGGCCGAGTACAAGTCGGTGAACGCATGGAAGCAGGCCGAGTTCCGCCTCGGCGCGCGGCTGCATCCGCTCACGATCGAGCAGAACGCGATCACCAGTTTCAAGAGCCGCACCACGCTGGTGCCCACGACCGCCAACACCGTCGGCCCGGGCCTCTTTCTGAAATCCGACCGCATCATCGGCGGAGCCGACGGCTCGCTCGGACGCGGCATGATGTGGCAGGGCATGTCATTGTGGGCGACGCTCCACCACAAGCCCACGCCGTGGATACCGAGCACCTTCATGCCGACGCTGCCCGGCCGCTTGTTCTTCCTCAAGGAACTCGCGGGACCGCTCGAAGCCGAATGCAACTAACTCCGCGACAGACAGGATCGGCCATTTCGCGCTGAGCAGTGACCGGAAACGAGGCCACCTGGCCTCAGGGGGGATTGTGCCATGAGTAGATGGTTTCAATGGTCTGTTGTTTACGGACTGCTCATTGCGGTGTTGCCGTGTGTGGCCCACGCCCAGGAAGCGAAACCCGCGGAAACGCCCGAGCAACGGGATGCCCGCATGTCCTGGTGGCGCGACGCCCGCTTCGGCATGTTCATCCATTGGGGGGTCTACAGCGTGCCCGCCGGCACCTACAACGGAAAGCAGATCGACGGCATCGGCGAGTGGATCATGCACAATGGCAAGATTCCCGTGAGCGAATACCGCGCCTACGCCAAGCAGTTCAATCCGGTGAAATACGACCCGGAGGCCTGGGTGAAGATGGCGCAGGACGCCGGCATGAAGTACATCGTCATCACGTCGAAACACCACGATGGCTTCGCGCTCTTTGACTCGAAGGTCACGGAGTGGGACGTGGTCGATGCCACGCCCTACGGAAAGGACCTCCTGAAACCCTTGGCGGACGCCTGCCACAAACACGGCATGCCGCTCGGGTTTTACTACTCTCAGGCCCAGGACTGGAACCATCCCGGCGGCGCCGCCGCACAAGGCCATTGGGATCCCGCCCAGGATGGCAGCATGGACGAGTACATCAAGAACATCGCCGTGCCGCAGGTCGAGGAGATCCTCTCCAACTATGGCAAGCTCGCCATCCTCTGGTGGGACACGCCCAAGGACATGACGCCGGAGCGCGCCTCGGTTCTGTTTCCACTGACCAGCATGCAGCCCGGTATCATCACCAACAACCGACTCGGCGGCGGATACGAAGGCGATACGGACACTCCCGAGCAGCACATCCCCGACACCGGCATCGAAGGCCGCGACTGGGAAGTCTGCATGACCATGAACGACACGTGGGGATTCAAGAGCTACGACGACAATTGGAAGAGCACCGAGACGCTGATCCGGAATCTGGTCGACATTGCTTCGAAAGGCGGCAATTATTTGCTGAACGTCGGCCCGACCTCTGAAGGTCTCATCCCCGATCCCTCCATCCAACGCCTGAAGGAAATCGGCGCGTGGATGAAGGTCAACGGCGAAGCTATCTACGGAACCACGGCCAGCCCCTTCACCAACCTGCCCTGGGGACGCTGCACCAAGAAGCTGACCGCAGACGGCGGCAGGCTCTACCTGCACGTGTTCACATGGCCCGCCGATGGCAAGCTCCTGGTGCCCGGTCTGAAGACCGCGGTCTCTAAGGCGACTCTCCTCGCGGCTCCAGGCACCACGCTCACGGTCGAGACTACCCCACAAGGGGCGTTGATCTCGCTACCCTCGGCCGCTCCGGATGGCATCTCCTCCACCATCGCCGTGGACCTTGCAGGTCCCCTGCAAGTCGCGCAATAGAGTTCTTGACGAAATTCAGAGCGGCGGCACATTCGCGTGCCGCCGCTTCTGATTGTTGTTTCAACCTGAAAGCGGCAGGCGAGCCAGGGAACGCCACGCACCAGCGTGGCAAACCATGAAGATAGCATCGGCTTGTGAGGCGAACGGCACTCACCCAAATGGTGACGGCATCGTTCTTTCCAAGGCGTTGCGCCAAGGCAACCTCAGAACACGGAGCGAACTCAATTGCCGTTTCTATTCCTACAATGCGGGATTGTCTATAGGCAGAATGCCGTAAGATGAATCAGATGAATGTCTTCGGTAGCGCCCGCCTTCCACGGCGGGCGTCTTTCGGCTCCGAGTCCGCCCAGCGTGGAAGCCGGGCGCTGACGCGGATTCCTCGGATTTGGCCCACACGAGCGATGGAAAATGTAGCGCTGTAGGACTATGTTCAAGAGTCCGCGTGCCTGACAAGCTGCCGCGAATGCAGGAGTCTCCCGAGATACCAGACGCACGCAGCGGCGCAAGCACAGGCCAATACCAGGGTCGCGACATTGCGTTTCCGTTCATACCAATGCGTTTCCGGCAGCGGTTGATAAAGCACGATATCCGTGAATTCGCGCGGAAACCACCTGAGGTCATCGGCCTGTTGCGCGATGAGGAGATTCGGGTTCCGGCGCACCAATGCTTTGTAAAACCGCTGCGCTGCCGCAGGGTCTCTCGCCTTGAGATAGGTCCCGCCAAGATACAGCGCTTGCGCTGTCAGCACGTCATTGTCCGGCAGCAACTCGGCAGCACGCCACATGTAATCGGCCGCGAGATAGCGGTAATAGTTCATTCGTGGGTAGCACGCCTGACTGTCCCAATTCCGCTGCTCGGAATCTGATTCCGGTATGTATGTCGTGCCTTGAGGCCGGTCCGGGACAAGCTCGGGACTGAACAACTGGGGGCCGTCTTCCCGAAAGATCCGGCCGAGTTCGAAAAAGGACCTGGCTCGTTCTTCCGCTGGGATCACGGCGTCATGAGCGATTTGGAGATGTTTCGTCACATCGGTAGCGAGTCGGCGCAGGTTCGTGTCCTCCGAGAAGTAGTGAATCGCTTCGTCCCACCGCCCCTCACGTGCCAGACGTCGAGCAAGAAGATTCTTCAGGTGTGGTGGATGGCCGTAGCCACCGTCCATTGGTTTGAAACGGTCCGTGCGGTTAGGGGAGAGGCTCTCCGGGGGCGACTCGACATAGTTCACGAGTTCGTCCAACGTCAGCAGCCGCTCTGCAACATACGTGGCGGCTTCATAGTCCGGCACGCTGCAATAGGCCTCCAGGGCGCCACTGTAGTCTTCGCGACGCGTCAGCAAGGATCCGAGGTCCATTCGAACCTCATCACGCGCGTATGTAGCCGTCCACCAATAGTCGTGGACAGGTGATTGGACGCGCCATTTGTGATCCTCGGGAAGGTCGTTGGCAAGTGCCTTCAACAGGGCGGTGCCCTCTTCGAAGTCACCCGCTCGCAAGAGCAACTTGGCGCGGACCCAGCGGCCGTAAGGCGCCTGCGGATTACAGTGGTCCAACCAACGTTCCGCAACATCCATCGCGCCTTGCTGGTAACTGAGCCAGGCAAGTCTGTCGGCATGATCGACGACCCCATCAGGGCGGTATTGATCGAGCGCGGCCAACCATTTCTGGGCCAACTTCTGTTCTCTTGGGAGTGCGGTGAGCCATACCGTCACTATCTTTCGCGCCAGGGCATCGTTCACGATTGCGGGGTCAACGCTGTCAGCGGACAGAATTCGCCGGCAGACGACACGGAGTGAATCGCTGGCGGTGGGTCCGGATTCGGCATAGCGGTGAATCGCCTTGAGGTACTCTCCTGCCTGTAATTCGCAATGGGCTTGCCAACCTATACTTGCGCTGGAGAGATCAAGCGAGTCTCTGAATCCGCTTTCGGCCAGGGAACGCGTCAGTTCAAAATACTCCGCGGCCTTTGTGGGGTCGACGTGAATGTACGTTCTGCCCAACATGAAAGCGGCCCAGGTACTGCGAAATTGCCGTTCACCTTCGGGAAGCTGTAGCACCGCCAAGAACTCTTCAATGGCTCGGTCCCACGTTCCGGCATGATAGGCGACGGCCCCGAGAAAGTAGTGGCGAAACTCGGTGGGCAGCCTCGCCAAGGTCTTCTCATACGGAGCCATATCGAAGGGTTCGGGCCGATTGGGATACCTGGCCTCATTGGATGCCTTCTCGCGTTCCATCACCCAGGGGTACCGTCTCTCGATATCGACTGCTGCCAGCCACGGGGCGATGTGCTGCTTTAGCGCCGTACGCATGGAGATGTAGTCCCTGATGATCAAATCGGCGTTCGGAAGGTCTTGCACTGCCAAAGCAATCTCCTCGAGATCTGCCTCAACGGTGCGGTCATGCCTTTCGGCCGACGAACTTCCCCCAGTCCAATCGAATTCCCAAGGCTCGTCGTCTCCCAGGATCGCGCGGCACTCAATGTCGAACATGGCCTTCGGTATGCTTAAGTAGTCACCCCTCGCCGAGTTATCCATGCAGGCGCCAGCCTCTTCTTGGGAAAGCAAAGCGAATGCCGCGAGAATCAGAAGCGACCGTTTCATCCCGTAGTCCTCCCCCTCGGACCGATGCCACGTTTTAGTACGAAGGCATCTTGTTGCATAATCCGCCGAGAGCAACATTAGTCCAGTAGACTTGAAAACGGCAACTCAACGGAGCTGACCTCGTCTTTCGCGTAGACTTTTCGCGCCGAGATTCCTATCTCCGCAGCGAAACACGCGGTCTGGCCCAGCAGGAGGTGTGCAATGCCACGGATATCGCGACGCGTGTTTCTCGCCGGTTCGGCTTCGGTTCTCACCGCCGCGGCGGTGGAGGCTGCCAACTCCGGCGACGCGGATGAGAGCACCTCGAAGCCGTTGCGCGCGGGCGTCGCGGTGCGCGACATCACGCCCGAAGCCGGCATCCCGATGTGGGGCTACTCCGGTCGCAAGGGACCCGCAACCGGGACCCTCGATCCGCTCATGGCGCGGGCGCTGGTGCTTGCCGCCGGGGAAGAGTGCCTTGCGCTTGTCACGTTGGACCTTGGCCGCGTCCCTCTGCCGTCCGCGCTCGCACGCATTCGCAAGCGTGTCGCAAGGCAGGGTGTGAAACACGCCATATTCTGCGCTTCCCACACACACCACGGCCCGGTGATGGAAGTCGATGATCAGCCTTACGTGAAACACATAGAACATCTGATAGGCGACGCGATTGAAGAGGCGGCCGGTCACCTTCAGGAAGCGCAAGTAGGGTGGGGGACCGCATCGATCGACATCAGCCACAATCGCCGCTTCATCAAAGATGGCCGCTGCTTCATGATGTGGCGCAACGCGGACCGAATCCCCACGCAGCCCGTCGATCACGAAGCAGGGATTATCCGGGTCGACACCACGAACGGCACGCCGTTGGCCGCGCTCGTCCATTACGCCTGCCATCCCGTGGTCCTCGGAACCGACAATCTCGAGTACTCGGCCGATTGGCCCGGCGAGATGGCACGCCACGTCAAAGAGGGAGCGGGAGCGGAGTGCTTCTTCCTGCAAGGCGGCTCGGGGGACATTAATCCTTACCTCGACAAGACTCCAATTCAAGAGGGCGGCGTGGACGCCATGCGCGCCACAGGGCGTGAGGCGGGCCAGGTCGTGTTGGCCGCCCTTGCGGGTATTCAATCCGCTCGCAGCGAAAGTCCCAGCATTAGCTATGCGGAAGACTCAGTAGAGATCGGCACGCGCTGGGATTTCTCCAACCTGGACCTGCGCAACGCGCTCAAGGAAAAGTATGGCAGTCTGTTCGACAAGTACATCGCTCCTCTGAAGCCGGACCTTGAAGTCAAAATGTCCACCCTGCTGATCGATCGCACACTTGCGCTTTCCTTCATGCCTGGAGAGCTGTTTGTGCAGTTTCAACTGGATTTGAAGAAGAACTCGCCGCTCCCGGCAACATTTCTGTGTGGATATGCCGATGACTTCTATCTGTACTTCCCCACGATCAAGGACGCGGCCATAGGCGGCTACGGGGCCTCCACGACGACCTTCGTGGGAGTCGGGGCCGGTGAGAAGCTTGTCAGGCAGGCGGCACTACAGGCGGGTAGACTGGCCGGCATTTTCCCGGACTTGCCACGCCCCGAGGACTTCGTCCTTCACGAGTACCCACCCGTAGGCTAAGGCAAATACGAGCATACCTGGGGAAAGTCACGCGCGCTTGTCCGGTCGGTCCGATCCGTCGGATCCGTCCGATTCTTGCTAAGTTACAGGCCTCTTCGACCGTGCCTTCTTGGGGCGCTCATTACGTGTCCTTGCGCGGTTCTTGGCTTGCGCATCTCTCGTGATATGCCCGGGCACTATCCGCCAGCACAGCAGGGTCCACATTCTCTTGGAACAAGGGACACACACCGAGTTCCATGCGCTCGCAGCATTCTTCAGCAATCTTCCCCGGGATTTCCTGAGGCTGCGGAGCTAGCAAGATGCATCGTCCACTCCGTACACGACGCTTGCACTTCGGTGTGTACATGCCTGAAGACCCCCAAGGGTTGCCGAAGAATGCAACCCATTATACTCATTTCTCCATGAAAATGGGGAACCTATATTCGAGATGCCCGGCCTTCCCGCTCCGCTGGACGCGACCCGCGTGAGCGTCTATAATCGCTCAGAGACGCCTACAACGGAGAGGATTGGGTCCGCGATGGCTTCTGGATACGAACTCCGCAGGTTTATGCGGTCGGCAATTGTGACCCCGGTCACGCTGACCTTCGACGATGGGAAAATGGTCTCGGGAGAGATCGTGAATCTGTCCATCGTGGGCATGTTTGTCCGAACCACCGAACCTATCGAGGCGGGGCGTGAGTGCGAAGCGTCGTTTTCCGCTGCTCCCATGAAGCCCGTTCGCGTCCGTTGTGTGGCAATGCACCAGAAGAAAGACGGCGTGGGAATGGAGATCGTCGGAATCTCAAATGCCAGCTTCGAATTCCTGCGAGAGATCGTCATGCTTCACTCGGAAGATCCCTACCAGTGCGACATTGAAATCATGTCCAATATGGGTAGTATTCCCGCCCTGTACGAGGAAATCGACTCCTGACGGGGGCAAACTTCAGCCTGCCTTACGCACGCGGTCGATTGCGCCGATGCCCTTCTGCGCGGCATGGTACACATCTTCAATCATCCACGCGTCGATCATGATCCACCCCTTGTAGCCCCCGGCGCGCAGCACCTCCAGCGACTCGCCTATGCCGCAGTGACCCTCGCCGCACGCGACGTGGCGCGACGTGCCTTGGTAGAGGGTTCCATCCGTATCGGTAAGATGCACATGCCCGATGTGGTCCACCCCGATCCGGCCCAACATCTGCTCGGGTTTCCCCTGGCTTCCCGACATCAAATCGAAATGGCTGGGGTCGTAGTTCGTTTTACACGCCGGGTGATCCGTCTCCGAGAGAATGCGCGCCAAGTGCTCTTCCGTATTGAAAATGAAAGGCGGTTCGATCTCGAAGGAGAGATGCATCCCCGCATCAGCGCAAAGCGTCGCGGCCTCCACGTAGCTCGCCGCCAAGTGTTGAATGGCTTGGTCCACGTCTCTGTTGCCCTCGAGGCCGCCCCCAGGCCAGTGCCCTATCAGGTTGCACCCAAGCGCCTGGCACAAATGCACGCGCTCCGCGAACGCTGCAATCCAGGCCTTCCGCCGCTCAGGGTCTGCGGCGTACGCATCGCTGCCGCCCGTCTGAATGGTGTAAACGCGCAGCCCGTAGCGATCGTAGAGCCCCTTGAGCGCGGAAACGCGCTTCTCGTCGTTAGATTCCGGGTAGCTGCCCATGGGCCAGCCTTCCACCAATTCGATCCCGTCGAACCCGGCGCGCGCGGCAAAGTCCAGCACCTCCCAGATCGGATACTCCTTCCCATAGGTACTCGCCGACGACATGAAACCGTTCAGGCCCAGTCCTGCACGCCAGTGCAAAGGCTCAGACCCGGTCTCGGCCCGCAGGCGTGGCATTGCCAAGGCCGCGGAAGCAACCGTCAGAAAACTCCGGCGCGATACGTGCATGATATGTTCCTATCTGCCGCATTTCCCAAACCAACCTCTCAAGCATACATCCGGCGGCGGGGCGAAGGGAGCTGGACATCTCCCTAGACCCCGCGCGTCTCCTTGAAGGGAGCCTGACCCAGCATGGCCCGGGGAGTCTCGCAAAGCAAGAGTCCGCATGTTACCGCGCGCTTTCAGAACTTATGCGCATTCGCCGCACCTGGTTCAGGCCCCAATCTCAAGTCTATGTGTACCGCGTGCAATCAAAGGTGCTATGCTCATGCACGGCACAGGGGAATGCCGGGCCCTACCCTGAAGGAGAGACCATGAAGCACGTGACGATGATCAGCAGGAAACGGATACCGGCCGCCGCCGCGGCCCCCACGTTGAAAGATTGCGTGAGTTACCTCGTCAACACGTGGGACTTCGCTGGGTTTATGGACTGCTGGAGCGAGAAGAAAGGCTGCAACTGCGGCGACGAGACCACGTAGACAGTCGGACCCGCATACAAGGCCCCTGAACCGCGCTCATGCGGCCCAGGGGCTTTTTCATCTTCACCGCTACTCTGTCTTCTTGATGAGCCACACTTCGGCGATCTGGCATCCGCGTCCAGACCCTCCGCTGCCCGGCTCCTGCGTCCATGTGAGGGTCAATTCGCCGTCTGCCGTTGCTTCCACGGGAATGGCGAATTCCACGGGCTGCAACGGGTTCTCTTTTGGAATATATGGGTGGATTTCGATGCTATCGTCTGCGACTAGCCGCAGCTTCGCCTCCAGCCTGTCCCCCGCATAGACCGCTCGCACAACATAGGACGTGCCGGGGTCAAGGTCTGTGTATCGCATCTTCAAAGGCGCGTCGTAGCGGGATTCCGCGTGGCGATTCCACGACATGCGATGATTGGACCGGTACGCAAAACCCACAAGCGGGGACTCCCGATTCTCCGGGTCCGTGTCCGGTCCCTGCGTGCGCACGAGGTGGGCTTGCTGCGCGGGATTTCCCAAGTCATCGTAGAATCCCCCCGGCCCTGGATTGGTCCAATTGACAATGCCCATGATGGCCGCGAGCCGCTCGGATTCCGTGTTCATCGATTGCAGTTCCGCAAAACGCTCCAGCAGCCACTCGCGATTGTTCATCGGCCGGTCGATGAGGTCCAGGTTGGCGCCGCGTCCCCAATGGATCCCCTTGTATCTCGGGACGCTCAACTGCATGCGAATGCTCTGGTAGAGCGCCTCGGCCAATTCAAACACCCGCGCGCGCAAGTCCTCTCCGACGGGTTCCGTCAAGGCTTTCTCAAGAATGGCCTCCGCCTGGCTGACAGCGACGGCGGTGCCCAAACGCGGCGCCTGCCGCAAAACCTCCAGGGCCTGCGCCTCGAGCTGCGTTTCGTACAGCAGCCGCGTGCGCACGAACGCATCGTAGTAGGCACGGTACAGTGTTTGCTGAAAACGCCAGTTCAACAGGGTCTGCGGACTGGCGCTTCGCTCCATCGCTTGCACTTGCTGCAGGGTCGTGTCCACCCCGGCGTTTGTGAGCAGTGGACCCTGCCAATTGCGTTCAAGCGCGAACTGCGCCTGGGCATAGTCGTCCTCGTACGACGCGCCGATGAAGTACCGGCTGTACTGACGCAGGATTTCCAGCACCGGAGTCTCCGGGTCCCAGCCCAACCCGCTCCACACAAACTTGTTGACGTCATCGTTCACCCCTTCCGAATAGGTCAGGAACCCACACGACTCCTGATCCCACAAGCGGAAGATCTGCGCGTAATGGACCGGCCTCGGATTGATGACTTCTCGATCTTCCGTGGCCACGAAGGCCACATCCCAGTCCGGTACCGGATATTGGCAGCGGATGCTGTGCGTGATGTCCGGGTAGCGGCGAATCGGATACTGCGCCGGGATCGCCTTGCGAAGCTCCGGCAGGCCGATCCGGTTCTGAGGCCCGAACACGATGCCCGACAGCCAGGTTGGCTGCTCCTTCTGCATATAGGTCAGAAACTCATCCATCCACTCCGCAGTGAAACTCTGCGGCGACATCCACATCTGCGCCTCTGGATGCGTGCGGTGGAGCACCTCAGTCTCCTTCTCGAGGAGCGCCATCAGGTGCTTCGGCTGCGTGTGGCCTGGGTCGCCTCCCGGCACGAACACGGCGTCGATCCGCGGCAGGCGCGCAAACACCTCGCCCCACTCCTTCAACGCGAACTCGACGGTCTTGGCGTCCGAGTAGTCCTCGTCCATTGCCGGATACCAGATCCATACATCGATTCCGTACTCGTCAGCGATTTGCGAGATGATTGCCATCATGTCGATCTGTGGAAGGGGAAAGTGGGGACTGTCTGCGTCGTCGTCCGTGCGCGGCGGCATCATCTCGATGGCATTGGTTCCAAAAACCGCCATGTCTCGGATGTACTGCTCCCACATGGGTGGCGTCCATCCATCATACGTGTTCACCTTGGGCCGGTAACCGCACTGATGCCCGCGCAGCGGAAACGCCGGCGCCGTGTTGATGTCGAGAGCGTGGGGGATGCGCACCGAGTCGCGCTCGATGCGCAACTCGCGCAGCAGACGGCCCACCCCGAACAAGACGCCCCGCTCGTCGTTGCCCACAATGACCACGCCGGACACACTCCCCTCGGCGAACGTGCGAAGCCGGTAGCCTTCCGAGCCTTTCCCAGGTGTCGCCGCGAGGCCCGGAGCCCATGGCCCGGCGAACTGCGCAATCGAGCGCTCGGGCCCGACAGCGACAATCGCCTTCGCGCCCGTGGGCCATTCATGTGCCTGCGACCAACGCACCAGCGTGCGCTTCTGCAATTCATCCACCAGCATCCCGACGGCCTTGCCTTCCCTCGCAGAAAGATCGGCAGGAGTGACCAACACTGCATCGTCGAGATTGATATCGGTGGCTGCCTGCGCCTGCGCGAACGGCGTCAGACCAAGAAGCAACGCCAGCATGAATGATCGCACCGCGAGTCGTCGTTTCCGATGGCAGAGGATTTGATGGCTCATTCGGATTCTCCTGTACGCTCCAACAGCGAGATGGCGCCGGCCCGTCAAAGGCCTGTTCACGGGCGCTCCCACGAGAATACCCAATTCCCGGCGAATCGCCAAACAGCGAGCGATGGCCAAACGTCCGCACGGCCCGGCCACAATGGGTTAGTTATAGGCCCCCGCCGTTTGGGGCGCGCTGGATGATTGAACTCAAGAACATCCCCCTTGATCCCCCTTCAAAGGGGGAATTATGCAACACTATATCGGTGTATAATCGAGAGGATTGAGGGCAACCAATGGACTCTTGGCGTTAAGACTGCGCGGCCCGAAGGGCACGCGCTCCGCGGTCCCCCTTCGAAGGGGGCAGGCCCGCAGGGCCGAGGGGGATGTTGGGCTCCCAGACGCCTACCTATCGGCGCAAAGCTGAGTCCAAGGCGAAACCTTCGCTGCCGAGGTTGATCACTTTTATGGGGGTCGAGACGCGCTCGAGTATCAGATCAATGATGCGAGCCCAGCGGGAAGCGCAATCCAGAATCCAACCATCGGACGTCACGACAACGTCGTGCGACGCGGCAAGCGTCTTATCAACATTGGGAGCGAGTTGGACGTCCCATGGCCATTCGTGTCGCGTGGCAAGTTCCAGCATCATCTGCCGGAGACGGCCGCTGTTGGACACCGGGGCGTCGAGAAACCACTCCGTTCGGTCGACACGCAGCGACTGCATCGCCTCACCGATGAGTTGCAGGGCCTGCGCGGTTTCGACCACTTTGCGATACGAACCGTGGACGCTGGCGAGATCGCGGATGCACCCGTCCCGGCCGCGCAACACGATGCCTCCCGCCAAAAGACTCTCCGTCGTGATGAGAAGGTTGTAGCCGTCCACGGCAAGTCTTTCACCGCGCAGGTCTTCATGCTTCACCATCCGTTGTGCACGCGAAACCAGCGAAGAGTCCGAGCACGACGCCCCGAGCACCGCGCGCCGCTGACGCACATCAAGCTGGTAGTGGTCGCCCGTGAGCTTGAGGGCCGCCTTTTCCGCGTAGCCGCGCGTGAGCAGAAAGGAAAGGTCATGAACCGCGTTCCGCAGCTTCTCGATTTCCCGCGTGGCAAAGAGACGGCCATCTTCGGGATGCCGCCCTCGGTGATGCTGACGTTGTGGCACGCCCAGTCCTTTCTATCCGGTCCGCATGAATACGGTAAAAGCGACCTCGCGATCCTTCTTCAGGTATACTACCACCGTGAGCAGGCCGGGCGGCCGCGGTGCCCCTTGCGGGCATCGAGGAAAGTCCGAACTCCACAGGGCAGGGTGCTTGGTAACGCCAAGGCGGGGCGACCCGACGGAAAGTGGCACAGAAAACACACCGCCTACGTTCGCCCGCAAGGGTGAGCCGGCAAGGGTGAAAAGGTGCGGTAAGAGCGCACCAGCGGTCTGGTGACAGGCCGGCTCGCTAAACCCCACCCGGAGCAATTCCAAATAGGGGAGCTATGGAGTGGCCCGCTCTGCTCCCGGGTAGGAAGCTCGAGGCGCGCGGCGACGCGCGTCCCAGATGAATGACCGCCTCGGGGCCTTCGGGTCCTAGACAGAATTCGGCTTACAGGCCTGCTCACCTGAGTCTTACACCTGCGGCTTCGCCCGTCCGATCGGTCCGATCCTGCGGAAAGGCGCCGGTGCTTGCTTCTCTCTCGAAACAAAACGCCGTGGCGAAGATGAATCCCTTCGCCACGGCGCCGTTGGTATCGTCGAGACTGCGTTACACGCTACTTCTTCTCAGGTCCGCAATCAAAGCTCTGCCGCACGATACGGAATCCAACCGTAGGTTCCGTCGAATCCTGGGGCAGGCTGTCCCGGAAGGCCGTGCGCACGTCATTCGCGACATCCTGCCACGAACCCCCGCGGATGATGCGGGAAGTGAGCGATGTCCCCTTCGTCTCGCTGCCCTCTTGCTCGTAGTTGTATGGCTGTTCAAAAACCCATTCCGCGACGTTTCCGCTCATGTCATAGCAGCCCCATGGGCTCACGCTGTCCGTCGTGCCGTTCGTCCCGTCGTAATAGCCAACAGGAGTGGTGAGCGGCGGCGCGGTCAGCCCAAGCGGGTTGGTGCTCAGGTAATTCACGCGGGTGGTGCTGATATCCGTGAGCAGCAAGCTGGATACAAAGCCCCAGATGTGGTGTTGTCCACCGTCTCCGAGATCTTCCCAGGCCGCCGCAAACTCCCACTCCGTTTCCGAAGGCAGGCGATAGCCGTCGAAGCCCGCAGCAGGCGTCCACGTCGTGAGGTCATACATGTTACTGTACTCGTGGTATTCGCTGAGCCAGTTGCAGAAGGCAAGGGCTCCATACCAGCTCACCTCGACGACCGGATGACGCGCCATGGATTGGCCGTCGCGCCGGGCAATGAAAAAGATGCCATGGGTGGCGTCCCATTCGATATCGCAGTACTCGGGTTCGCCCACCATGTCCTCGATCTGAAGGAGGATCTGGCCATTTAAGATTACATTCCCGCCCATGAAAGCTTTGACAGGCACGCCAATGTAGTCTTCTTGATTTGCATAGTTGAGTATGAACGTGAAAAGACAGTTGGTCACTTCGTACGGACTGACTCTGAACGGATCAACGGCCGTCGGGAATGGGTCTAGTTCATTGGCCTCGGCCACGCCGTTGTCAATCTCGGTCTGGCTCGGTCCTTGAGTGAAGGAAACGTAATCACTCGTACAATTGGCGATGTCGACCGGCACCTGGGCGGTGACCAGCACCGAGTCCGCATCCGACTCCAACCCGTCGCTGACGACGAGCAACAGAGTGTAGTCGCCGGCCTTGTCTGGCACGAAGCGCGGCCGGCGAGCAGTGGCATTCGAGAGCCAGGTGTTGTCGACATTGCTGCCAAGCGGCACGCCGACGAAACTCCATGAGTAAGTGATCTCGTCGTCTTCGGGGTCCGACGAACCGGAGCCGTCCAGTTGAGTCTCATCATACACGCAAACCGTTTGGTCGTCCCCCGCGTCCGCCACGGGCGGCTGATTGACCACCGCCGTAATCGTCACCGTGTCCGGCTCGCTCTGAACTTTCGCCTCCTCCACCTGGCCATCATCCACGACGAGTTGGAGCACGTATTCGCCGGGGTATTCCGCCTCAAACGTGGGATTCTCCACCGCTGCGTCCGAAAGCTCTGGCGCCTCTGTTGGGAACTTCGCGCCGCCCTGAAGTCCTTCCGGCCACTCGAGGAAGGTCCACGAATACGTCAGCGAATCGCCATCCGGGTCGTAGGATTCACTCCCATCAAGCTGCACCTGCGTTCCTGCCTGCTTGGTATTGCCATCCGACTTATTGATGATGACGGCCACCTGGACCTCTTGGTCAGGCCCCGCGTTTGCCACGGGTGGCCGGTTTCCGGCTTCGACGCAGACGAACGAACGGCGCGTCTTGCTTCCGGCCGCGCCATTCGACAAGAGCACAGTCAGGGTGACGTCGTAGCACCCCTCCTCGGTATACGCGTGCTCCACGTTCTGACCGGAGCCCGTTGTGCCATCGCCAAAGCTCCAAAGCCAGCTCACGATGGTCACATGCTCTGGCTCCTCCTCCGGAGGAGGCGGAGTCTCACCACCGCCACCGCCGCCCCCACGGAACTTGGTGTCGAGCACAAGCGGGGGCGAAACACTGACTGAGCCCTGAAACTGGGCATACAAAGGCGCGTGGCCCGCCTGCGGACCTCCGGTGAAGTCCACATGCACCAATGGGCTTCCCGGGCATTTCCAGCCCACCAGGGCTAAAGACGCGACAAAGAGTAACCCAACGATGGTCATCGGCCGCATTCTACGCATTTCACTACTCCTTCACTGCTTGCGCCATTCAGCGATCGACGCATATACCCCTACCGCCACTGAAAACTAAGATAGGAAAATCCCCGCCCTCAGCCCAAGGCGGAAATCCTATCCTCATGGGCGACCCACTACCCGGCCCCTGAACGCCGCACTTGCGCCCCGACTGTTAAGATGCCCTTTCAGAGCAATACATGTCAATACAACTGTCAACGTGCGCACCAATAGAGCGTGCACACTCCGCTACGCCGTTCGGTGCGCGGCTGTCACGAGTGTCGGTCCCCTTGACCGTCCTGGCGGCTTGCAGTAAGATGACGCCGCGATAGTGGGTGGCCGCTTCTCGCGAGGGAGTACGGGGGTGACCGATGTGGTTTTCCTCTTCTGAGGCGGCCGTTTCAGAATGATATGCGGTAAAGGAGTTCTGACCATGAAACATCTGCGTCTATTAGGTTTGGGAGTGGCAGCGGCACTTGTTCTTCTCCCTTGCGGTTATGCCGAGCTGCAGAACGTGCAGGTTGGCGGCGAATTGCAGATTCGCGCCATCTACTGGCACAACGCATTTAACCAGACCGTGGCCCCTGCGCTGGTGGAACCGGAAGTGCGCTGGCCCGGCTTCTTCCTCCCGCGGCGGCCCATCGGCGACGTCATTGGCGGGCAGAGCGTGACCAGCTTCTGGGATTGGGACTCGCGCGATTCCGATTTCGAGGTCATCGAACAGCGCACGCGCCTCAATGTCAACGCCGAATTCACTAATGAAGTGCGCGCCTTCATCGAATTGGAGAGCTACGATGTCTGGGGCGAGGACTTCCGCTCGAATTACGTGAGCGGCGCCGACGGTCGCGCGGTCTCCACCGATGATGTCGAAGTTTATCAAGCCTACATCGAAGCCAACGACATGTTCGGCATGCCCGTGCGCATGCGCATCGGCCGCCAGGAGCTGGTGCTCGGCAGCGGCTGGCTCGTCGGCAACAACCAGAGTCATCCCGAGTTTCCGGGCCTGTCATTCGATGCGGCGCGCTTCACCTATGCCACGGATCAGTTCAGCGTGGATTCCTTCTACGCGCTGCTCGCCGAAGGCGGAATTGCGGAGCAGGACGGCGACATTGAACTCGTGGGTCTCTACGGCTCGTACACGGGCCTGGAGAACATCTCTATCGACGCCTACTGGCTGTGGCTGCGCGATGCCCGTTCGTTGAACGACACGAACTTTGTTGCCCCCATCGAGTGGCTGGAGGATGTCTTCAGCATCGATGACTACGACGTCACGAGCCTGCACACCGTTGGCCTGCGCGCCGCGGGCACCATCGGCGCGCTCGACTTCGAGGCCGAGGCCGCGTACCAGTTTGGCGACGCCGGGCAGGTCGGGTTCCTCTTCAAGCCCTTCACCTACGGGGATGATGACGCGGAATTTGACGCGTGGGCGGGCACCCTGGAACTTGGGTACACCCTGGACATTGCCTGGACCCCGCGCCTCTATTTCGGCGGCGCCTACTTCCAGGGCGAGGACAACCGCGACCTGACGTTCATCGAATGGGCCAATCCCTTCTACCGCCCAGAGGCGAGTGTGAGCTTCAACCGCCT
>JADLGB010000003.1 GCA_020849535.1 Candidatus Hydrogenedentota bacterium | reverse complement strand
CAACACCGTCCGGAGGAACAAAACCAGCAAACGCGGGGTAAAGGGAAAACGAAAGCAAGCCGCATGGAACAATGACTACCTCGAGGAACTCCTCATGCAGGTGTGACTTTTAATGCGATTGCCCTGTCCGCGCAGCTTGAACGCGCTCGCGGCGGTGCGGTCTAATAGAGGGGTGGGAGCCGCCCGATGCCCAGCCAGACATCAGCAGCAGCGCGGCCCACAGGGGGAGTTCAAGGCAGCCACGGGTGCGGGCACGCCTTGGCCAGCCGTAAGCCAATCGGGATCGCCAGACCGTTCCTAAAAAGAGGGGGTACTATGCCGCGTCGTGCCGACATCAAAAAAGTCATGATCATCGGATCCGGTCCAATCGTGATCGGGCAGGCCTGCGAGTTTGATTATTCGGGAACCCAGGCATGCAAGGCCCTGCGCAAGCTCGGGTATGAAATCGTGCTGGTGAATTCCAATCCCGCCACGATCATGACCGACCCGGCCATGGCGGATGCGACCTACATCGAGCCCCTCAATGCCGCGTCGATGGAGGCGATCATTGCGAAGGAACGGCCCGACGCCCTCCTCCCAAACCTTGGTGGACAGTCGGGTCTGAACCTCTCCGCGACCCTCGCGCGGGAAGGCATCCTGGAGAAGTACAACGTCCGTGTCATCGGGGTGCAGGTTGACGCCATCGAGCGCGGTGAAGACCGCAGCGCTTTCAAGGAAACGATGAACCGGCTCGGCATAGAGATGCCAAAAAGCGAACTCGCCTACAGTGTCGAAGAGGCGGAGCGCATTGCGGACACGCTCGGCTATCCTGTCGTCGTCCGGCCCGCGTACACGATGGGCGGCACGGGCGGCGGGTTGGTTTACAACGTTGAAGAGTTGCGGACGGTGGCGGCGCGCGGACTGTCGGTGAGTCTCGTTCATCAAGTGCTGATCGAGGAGTCCGTGCTGGGCTGGGAAGAGCTGGAACTCGAAGTGGTGCGCGACGCCAAGAACCAGATGATCACGGTGTGCTTCATCGAAAACGTGGACGCGATGGGCGTGCACACCGGCGACTCCTATTGCACGGCGCCTATGCTCACTATTGCGCCGGAGCTTCAGGCGAAGCTCCAGAAGTACTCCTACGACATCGTTGAGGCCATCCAGGTCATCGGCGGAACGAACATCCAGTTCGCGCACGATCCGAAAACAGGCCGCGTGGTCGTGATCGAGATCAACCCGCGCACCTCTCGCTCCTCCGCGTTGGCTTCAAAGGCCACGGGCTTCCCGATTGCGATGGTGTCTTCGCTGCTGGCGGGCGGCCTGACCCTAGACGAGATTCCTTACTGGCGCGACGGTACTTTGGAGAAGTACACACCGTCGGGCGAGTACGTCGTCGTGAAGTTCGCGCGATGGGCCTTCGAGAAGTTTCGTGGAGTCGAGGACAAGCTCGGTACCCAAATGCGCGCCGTGGGCGAAGTGATGAGCATCGGCAAAAACTACAAGGAGGCCTTGCAGAAGTCCATCCGCTCCCTCGAGAACGGCCGGCACGGGCTGGGTTTCGCCAAGGATTTCAATTCTAAGCCATTGGCCGAATTGCTGAAATTGTTGCGGTATCCCACCAGCGAGCGCCAGTTCATCATGTATGAAGCGTTGCGGAAAGGTGCGACCATCGACGAACTCTTTGACCTGACCTATATCAAACCCTGGTTCATCGGCCAGATGAAGGAACTTGTCGAACTCGAAGAGGAGATTCTGGCGTTCAAGGGCAAGGGTTTGCCTGACGCCCTGCTCACTCGCGCCAAGAAAGACGGCTTCGCGGACAAGTATCTTTCCAAGCTTCTCGAAATCCCCGAGAAGCGCGTGCGCGAACAGCGCCTCGCGCTCGGCGTCAAAGAGGGCTGGGAGCCGGTGCCTGTCAGCGGCGTCGAGAATGCGGCCTACTATTTCTCCACGTATAATGCCCCGGATGCGGTGCCAGCCCAGGAAGGCCGCAAGGTCATGGTATTGGGCGGTGGTCCCAACCGCATTGGACAGGGGATCGAGTTCGACTATTGTTGCGTCCACGCGGCCTTCGCGCTGCGCGATCTCAGCATTCAGTCCATCATGATCAACTGCAATCCCGAAACCGTCTCAACCGACTACGACACTTCCAACAGGCTCTACTTCGAACCGCTCACAGTCGAAGACGTTCTCAGCATCTACGAGAAGGAAAAGCCCGAGGGCGTCATTATCCAGTTCGGTGGCCAAACGCCGCTCAACATCGCGCGCGAACTTGCGGAGGCAGGCGTGCCCATTCTCGGGACGTCGCCTGCAACAATCGACCTCGCCGAAGATCGCGATCAGTTCCGGGAGGTCATGGCGAAGCTGGGTATTCCCTATCCGGAAGCGGGCAAGGCCGTCACGGTGGACGAGGCCCTCGAGGTGGCCAAGCGGATCGGCTACCCCGTCATCGTGCGCCCGTCCTACGTGCTTGGCGGGCGCGGTATGGAGGTGGTCTACGACGATCGGAATCTCCGCGAGTACATGGCCGCGGCGGTCGAGGTGACGCCTGAACGGCCTATCATCATCGACCGCTTCCTCCAGGAAGCCATCGAGGTGGAAGCCGACGCCATCTGCGACGGGCACCAGGCGTTTGTGCCCGCCGTGATGGAGCACATCGAGTGGGCCGGCATCCATTCAGGAGACAGCGCCTGCGTGATTCCGCCGATCAGTCTTGCGCCGCGGCATGTCGATACGGTCAACGAATATACCCGGCGCATCGCGCTCGAATTGGGCGTTGTCGGCCTCATGAATATTCAGTATGCCGTCGCCAATGACGTGGTCTACATCCTTGAAGCGAACCCTCGCGCGTCGCGCACGGTGCCGCTCGTGTCCAAAGTGTGCAACATACCCATGGCCCGGATCGCGACACAGATTCTGATGGGCGCCATGCTCTCGGACATGGATCTTCGTAACGACAACCTCACCCACTTCGGCGTCAAGGAAGCCGTGTTCCCCTTCAATATGTTCCCGGAGGTGGACCCCGTTCTTGGTCCCGAGATGCGTTCGACGGGCGAGGTCCTGGGCATGGCGGATACCTTTGGTCTGGCATTCGCGAAGGCTCAAGACGCCGCGGGCGGCGCGTTGCCCACCGCGGGCAATGTGCTGATCACAGTGGCCAACGACGCGAAACCCGGTGTGCTGGAGACCGCGCGGCAGCTTCGCGAAGTGGGCTTTGGCATCCTCGCGACGCGCGGCACGCAGAAGTTCCTCGAAGAGAACGGCGTGCAGTGCGAGGTCATCAATAAGATGACGGAGGGGCGACCCAACATCGTCGATGCCATCGTGAACGGCGAGATCGCGATGATCATCAACACACCGAAAGGCAAGCTCGGCAGCCAGGATGACGCGTACGTGCGCAAGGCGGCGATCAAACACAAAATACCCTATATAACGACTACGGCAGCGGCCTTCGCTGCCGCGCGGGGCATTCGGGCACGCAAGGAAGAGCGCGACGCAACGCGCTCGCTGCAGGAGTATCACGACAGGCTGCGGCGATGAACGTCCGCGCACACATTCGCCCGTGACATGTGCTGGTGGCGGCTAGTCCTGTTCGCGGAATACGGGAGGCGGGCCGGTCAGCCAGTGCAGGTCCTGTCTTCGGTCCTTGCGCGCTTGAAAGAGTTGGAATACGGCATTGCGCTCTTCTTCCGATAGACGCGCGATACCCTTGTCATCCAGCCAGCCGTTGCTCGTGGCCAGCGGTGTGTCATAGTGCTCCACGCCGAATTCAGTCCATCCGAAATTCGTGACAGCGCGCCAATTGCATGACCAGAGAATGTTACGGTAGTTTGGGAAGATGCCATAAGGCCAAACGGAGGGCCGGCTGTGGCTGTCTTGATAGCAGCCATGCGCCATGATCGCGTAGGGAGGCACGTCTGTCCAACGCGTCACTTCGTCCGTAGTGGCGCCAATGCAATCGCTCACCAGAAATGCCAGATCCGATCGATACCCTGTTGTGAGCTTGGTCAAGTCGCGCGTCAGTCGCATCATGGCGGGAGCCGCGTACGCGCGTTGCGGCGCGGTTTCGGGGGACATTGTGTGTGCGCGCACCATGAAGGTCTCGTCCCACACGAGCGCGTCGATCTCCCGGCCGTACTCAGCAAGGAGAGCCTTGAGGTAGTCAACATACCACTGGTACACGTCCGGATGCAGGGGATTCTGGGCGTAGGACTTTCCGAGGGTATCCGGCCCGTTCCAGCCTCCCCAATAAAGTACGCGGTCTTCAGTGAATCGTCCAGCGCCTTCACAGGCCGTGAGGCCATCTGCGAAGTAGAGAGCGACGCGAAAACCACGATCTTTCGCATAGCGAATCCGGCGGTGCATTTCCGCCTTGCTCATCGGGAATGACCGCGACGTTGTGAATCCTTTGTCTTTCACGGCATCAGCGTTCGGAAAGGCCGTCCATGTGTCGCCGAGCCGGCCTGTATCCGCGTCGAACGTGTACCGGCCCAAGAGGTCGTACCAACCATGTAAGGTGAAGACAATCTTGCTTCGGTCACTGGGCGCTATCAGGGATTCCAGCGCGTCGATGTCTTCAAACCACCCTTCGCCGCCATGGCTGAGATAGTCGTAGTGCTGCCACGCGACATCGTGCAGCCAAACGGGACCTTCGGGAACATCCGCCAGGGCCGTGGCGTACCACGCGTTCATGGCCACTTCGGGTCCGCCGCTATCTAGCACCGTCCAGTATGTTCGGGTGAAAGGCTCTGAATGCCGCGACGCGAGCATGACACGCGCATGCTCAGCGCCGTCGAGAGAGAAGTCGGCACCCCAAAATGGATCGCCGATGACGGTGAGCCGAAGCGACCGCTTGGGCGCCGCCACGGAGACGAAGGGAATGGCCAGTTGTCGCTCCGCTGCTTGCCCGGACTCCGGCTCAGGTCCGAGTGGCCAGTACCAGTGTGCCGGTTCAAACGGAGTCCCCACGCCCATGCCATCGATACGTGGCGCAAAGACAGTCATATCTTGCGGGTCTGCGGAAAACTCCGTCTCCAATTGAATGCGAACATTTGTTCCTGTGGGCGGACTCATGGTGACGGTTCTACAAATCGTCGGGAAGCCGCCAAGCGTGAGGAACTCGATGCGATACCGGGTTTGAGGCTCCGGAGAATCGCCACTGCGATACCGGAATTCGACGCCGTCTTTGATGGCTTCGGTCTCGAAACCCGCGGCGTTGAAGGCTGCCCCATCGATAGCCGTGGTTAGCGAGGCTGCTGAAAGAGTCTTTTCACCCACACCGTCCTGCAGGATGATTGCTCCCTGTGCATCGATCAGGAGCGTCCAGTCGCCCTGATGGAAGCTCCAGCCGGACTCGTCCGGCTGAGCGCACAACGACACGGTGAAGAGCACTGACAATACGGCCATACGATACATTGCAGAAGCCCTCCCTCACTCCGTTGCCTGAGGCTCACTTGCTGAAGCAGGGGGCGGTGTCTATATCACTTCGCCTTTACGTCAAAGCAATAAAGCGTTGTGTCGTAGCGCAAGTAAAGCCGGCCGCCCACGACCACCGGGTGGGCCCAACTGGGACCCTTGCCTTCCACTTGAACTTGGCCCTTGATCTCCATGCCGTCGGGTGAGCATGTCGCCAACGCCGCGCGCCCATTCCTTTCGCTGTACAAGTAGAGCATGCCGTCGGCCCAGCACAAGGAGCCTTTGCCCAGTGCCGGGTGCTTCCACTTCACCTCACCTGTCCTGAGATCCAGGCACGAAATACCATCGCCATTGTCACCGTAGATGTAGCCTTGCTCGATGATGTAGCCGCCGTGGTGGCAGTCCATATCTTGGGTGGTCCACGCGACGGAGGCTTTGCCGCCAGACTCGAGCTTCATGCAGATGCCGCCTTTGCCGTAGCCGTTGGCCCAGAATACGTGGCCATCCGCATAGGCGGGGGTTGGGCAGTTTGCGGTGTTGTTCGCGGAGAAATCGTTGGTCCACAAGACCTCGCCGGTTTGTTCCTTCACGCACACAAGCCCTGCGCGCGTTCCGGTCACGATCATGGGGACGTCCTCGAAAGTAAACGGAAGACACGAGCCGTACTCCGCACCAGCCGAATAGCCTTCGCTTGCCCAGATCGGGTCTCCAGTTTTCTTATTCAACGCGCGGACACACTTCGCGCCGCCGAATTTCACGATCAGCGAGTCTCCCCGGAGCAGTGGCGTCTCCGCATAGCCCCAGCCTCCCGGCTCTCCTCCGAGTTCGGACAACTCCTTGGACCAGCGGACCGCACCGTTTGCCGCGTCATAGCATCCAAGCAAGCCCGTACCCGACAGAAGGTAGACGCTATCGCCGTCAATGGCGGGAGTCGAGCGAGCACCAGGGCGGTCCTGCGTCCAGGCTTGGCCCGTATTCACATTCCACAGCGGTTGGCCGTTCATGTCGAAGGCATACAAGACAAGCGTATCTTCCACGTCGCCGGTGATGAAGATCCTGCCGCCGCTCAATGCCGCGCTTGAGAATCCTCTACCGAGCCCGTCGAACTTCCAGACCAGCGTGGGCCCTTCGGCAGGCCATTCCTTCAGCAGTCCGGTGTCGAGACTCCTGCCATCGTGGTTAGGGCCACGAAAGCTGGGCCATTCCGCATTGCCCGCCCATGCAGCCTGACCGAGTATCGCCGCGGCAGCCACCAGGGTCTCCAATAGTCCAGCAAATCGCTTTAACATGGCAGCCTCCTCCATATGCCCCGTTTGCTTCTCACTCGCGCTACGCGAGGAGACCCCGCAGCGTCTCGATATGCCTGGGTATCGCGACAAACGGGTCCTCTTCTTCCTCGTATTCAAGAACGAGGTAACCGCGATAGCCCGCCTTGCGCAGGATCTCGACGATGCGCGCGAAGTCCGCGGGCGTGCGTTGATCCTGGTGCCGCATGGAGACTTTGATCTGCGCGTTGAACGCATATGGCGCGATGACCGCCAGCTCCGCATAGGGATCGGCGGAGGTGAAGTTGCCACTATCGAAGTTGACGCCGAACCACGGCGAGGTCTTCACGCCCTTCACGATACGCATCATCTGCTCGACGGTCGCGGTGATGCCGCCGTGATTCTCCAACGCGAGGAAGACGCCGCGCTGCGCCGCGTAGTCCAAAGACGCGTCGATACCCTGGATGCAGAGTTCCAGGGCCTGCTCTTCTGCCATGCCCTCTGGCACCTTGCCCGCAAAGATACGAATGACGGGTGCGCCCATCGTCGCGGCATGGTCGATCCATTCCCGCGTGTCGGCCAACTGCTTGTCCCGGTCCGGGCCCGGGGGCACGCAAAAATCGTTGCCGATCGCCGTGCCGGAGATGTCCAGGCCGAGGCGGAACGTCAGCTCCTTCATGTGGATCAGGAAGTCCTGCGTGATCGTCTCCGGGAAGTAGTAGCTTGTCGGCTCGCACGCATCGAGATTCAGGTCCGCACAGAACCGCACAAAATCATCGAGCTGCATCTTCGCCTTTGAAGCGTCCTCTCCGGATGCGCGTCTCGGCAGGAACTTGTTGAAAGAATATGCTGCCAGACTCAACTTCATATATGGCTTGCCATTGCGCGTCGGAGGTTCGGCCGCGCCTGCGCGATGCGCGACGCCGCCAACGCCGAGGGCGCCGACCGCCATAACGGTTTGTTTCATGAATCCGCGTCGATTGCTGGGGAATTGGTCCACGATAAGTCTCCTTCACGTGAGTGGCCCGCTGCGCGCAGGCGCGGATGACCTGGGAATCAGGATCTGCCCGCGCTGGCGCCAGCAGCGCAATTCTGCCAGACTCATCCCTGTCTTAGCGAATGGATGTTCGGGACTGACACCGTCTTTCGCGAAGGCCCTGCGAAGCGAAACACGGTGTCTGTCCCTCAGACCGGGGACATGAGGAGGCCTTCATGATACAAGTAGAAGAATCGGGAAAAGGAAAGTACGAGGTCACCGTCGTCCAACGCACAACCACTGTGCACACGGTGTCCGTGTCGCCCGAGTACTATCAAGCACTGACCGGTGGGCGCATACCCTGCGAAAAGCTCATCGAGATGTCTTTCGCATTTCTGCTGGAGCGCGAGAGCAACACCAGTATCTTGTCGTCCTTCGACTTGCCGGTTATCGGGCGGTATTTTCCTGAATACGAGCGGACGATCAAAGGGCAGATTGCCGGGCTGTCTACCTGAGCGCACTCAGTACTGCCACGGCACGTCCTTCTTGGATTCAGTCACGAGCCCAAGACCTTCGAACTGCGACAGCAACGATTCCCACGGACCCACGCTTCCGAGGACATAGTACGTGAAGTACTTGCTCGTGCCGTGGTTCAACTCAATCCAAGGTTGAATCTCCGTGTAGTAATAGGGAGTCGGCGTGTTGTTGGGATGGTTGTTCCACAGGTGAAGGTAAATCGCCGCGTCCACGGGATAGCCGATGACCAGCGAGATGTCGGACTCGGTATCATGCCCCGCGGCCCATCCCTCCTTCGGGAAGGTGGCGCGTCCATAGTACCGCTCCAATTCCGGGCGCGTCTCCACGATTGATTCCTCAGGGAAGTAGTAGCGATCCTCCGGCCCGGTCGATTTGCCCAGCTCGAACAGCGGATTGATACCGATCGTGTTGAGGGACGGCGACATGTTCGAGAATGTGTAGCGCGCTTCAAGCAGGGGCCCGCCGCCGTAGAGTGTGTAGATCTTCGAGATCTCGCTGCCGTGAATATTGGCCCATACCCGTACCCGCGCACGATCGCCCTCTGCTTGCAGGATTTCGCTCCGGTACTCGATGTGGCCTCCGATGTAAGGGTAGCCGATGAATTCCTCGAGACCCCCGAACGGATAGAACTGGCGCACGCCACCCACTTCGCCGTGCATCGGCGGCTTCTCGGGCCAGAGCTTGAAGAAGATGTTCTCTCCATTGCTCTTCAGCGTGTACTCGATCACGCGTCCACCCGTATGAAGAACCACCACCCGGACATAATCATTCTCCATGACGATCTCGGGGACGCCATCCTGATTGAGGTCCTCTTCATGCGTGCTGGCTGCGCCATTGGGCGGCCGCACCGCAATGAGCCCGCTGCTCGTGACGCCCAATGCGCTCACTTCGGCAATGTAGTCGCCCGCCGCGAGTTCGAGTTCGACCGTGTCGCGTCCTTCCTTCCAGCGTTCGGCCTCAACTTCGCGGTCGAATTCCACGACGGTGTTGCCGGTGTCCTTTTGTTTGACCGCGATGTGCACGGGCACACGCCCCGATTCTCCCGCGTTCCAAATGGAGATCGGGAAGGAAAGGGTGCCTGCGGATTCGAACAGCAACGGATGGATGCTGACGAAGGGAGGTGCCTTTAGGTGAGCGAGTGCGCGAGATTGGCCATATTCCGAGTCCGCAACTATCTGAACCAAGTTGTTTCGGCCGCTCGCCTCAGGGAGCAATTCAACTGAATACAACCTTTTGTAGGTTATGTCAGGCTTTATGGTGTTTTCATTCGAGGTGTGTTTCGCCGTAATCCTGATGCCAGGGCTTGCGAGCGTGGAGAAACTCGCTTGGACAGGCGCATCTCCGTTGTTTTCGATATCCACAGTCAATTGTCCGGGAGTCATTTCGGCGGCTAACGCGAGCGTCCCCGGGAAGCGGCTCTCAAGCACGGCCCCCTCAAGCAACAGGAGCAGCATGGTTGTGCGCAGGTCAGGCGGCCCAACGACGACACCATCGGGATACACTGCCACGGCACGGCGATCTACCAGCGCCTTCAGGAGGGTCTCCTGAGAGAGGGGTGCGCCCTTTTCCAGCAAAGCAACCATGAACGTCGGCGCACCGCGCATGATTTCTTTCGTCTGCGCGACCAACGGCGCGGCCAGCTCCGCGATGCGATCCTGATCCCCGGGGCCACTCACGATGTACCCGTTGTACCGCTTGCTGTTTTCATCCCCGGCCGCGGACAGGTCCGCGAAGTAACAGCCGCCTCGCTCGGCGGCCCAGTCCAGGCCTTGCGCAACAGTGTTGTTCTGGATGTCAGGATACCGGTCGATGCCGTACATGACGCCGCCGGTCACGGTCTGGCCCGATACCCACACAAACGGCTCTTCGACTTCCCGCAGGGCCTCGCGAACCGGAGCCGCGAGCATCCAATCGTTGTAGCCGCTGCTCATGATCCAGGTACACCCGAGCGTTCGAGCCATCGCAATGAGACTGAACGGACTGTGCTGATACCCCGGCGTGATGGTCAGATGATTCGTTTGGACGCCCGCCATTCCGCGATGGAAGTCGAACGCACGGACGACCTCCACGGCTTTCAACACATAGGACTTCAAGCGATCCAGTTCCTCCTGAGTGGGACACGCCAAAACGAAGAGGGTCTCTTTGTCGCGCGTCACCATGAAGGCACGATTACGGCGGAACTGCTGTTCCTTGGGGAGGCTCTGGAGAAGTTCGTCTGTCAGAGGGGGACGATCCAGAATGCAGAGCAAGCTTATTGTGCCTGGGTTCGGTGTGTTCCCTTCCACGACGGCGAAATCGTGCTGCGCGAGCTGTTGGATGAAACCATGCTCAATCCACAGTTCTTCGAGAAGTAACTGATTGCCGATTTCCTGCTCCATCGCCCAAACCGATGCGATAGGACTGGGGTCCGACTGGATGAACAAGCCGCGCGCAGTGGACCAAGACCACGCATCTGCGGACCAGTAGCCCGAATAGCCGTCGAATGAGAACTGCAGCTCACGAATACCGGCCTGCCGCTCCACCGGCAAGTAGCGGTGGACCGCATCGAATTCGCCGGCCATGGCCGGTAGAAGCGCTGAAATCCAGAGGATTACCAACAGGGCATCTGCCACGCGCATTCGGGCACTGCGAGTCTTCACGTCATGTCCCCCCGATGTTTGTAAGGTCGCCAATGGCTGTCATACAGCCTGATTCTAGTCTCTCCGGGCGAATGGGGCAAAGTGGCGGTCGTGGTGGGATGGGAGTAATGGGAAGTATGAGAATCATGGGAGGTATGCGACTTGGTGCAGGTATTGAATGAAGCTGATTGACTACCCTCTGCCGTAGGCCCACTGAACGCATGGCCCACTGTTTCCAAAGCCCTCCCATTACTCCCATACTTCCCATGATTCCCATAACTCCCATTGAACGCTGGCTTCACGGCAAGCCCTCTACTTGCGGTGGGGTGTACCGATGTGACTAGAATCTTCCGGAACGCGCTCGCGATGGGCGCGGGCGAGTTTGCGCCAACAACCCTAATTCAGCGGGGGAGTACCGGCATGGCATACGCAGGTGTGATGGAGAACATTCGGCGTGCTGTCGCCATGAAGCGCCCCGAGCGGCTGCCCGTGTTCATCTGCAGTGAGGAGATGGACGTCCGCGTCTGCGGTAGCCGCTACGATCGCTACAACTCCGACTCCCGTGAAATGTCCCGTGTGCAGATCGAGGCCATCGAGCGCTTCGACTACGACTGGGCCTGGTTGCAGGTCGACGATTGCATCGAATTTGAACCGCTCGGCGTGGGCGTGCAGGGCGAGGGCGACATTCTGCCGGCGACGTGCAAGTACCTGGAACCGACGACGCCGTCCCTGGACGCGTTGCGCGAACACGGGTACCGCGTCGAAGGCCGGATGCAGGTCCTGCTCGATGCGATACGAATCATCAAGGCCTACTTCGGCGACACCGTGTGCGTCACGGGCCGTACTGCCGCGCCGTTCAGCTCAGCGACCCTCGCTTTCGGCATGAATGAAGTGCTGACCATGCCCTTTACGCAACCCGATTTTCTTTCTGAGGCGATCGAGTTCTTCGAGGCATACCAGACCCGCTTCGGTCTTGACCAGATCGAAGCCGGTGCGGATGCCCTGTGGTTCGGCGATTGCAGCGCTTCCGGACATCTGGTCAGCCCTGCAATTTACCGCGACTTCGCGATGGAACCGGCCCGCCGCACGTGCGAGCGGTACAGAGACGCCGGGGCGGTGGTCTTCTACCACGCCAGTGAGGAACTCCCGGCCATGATTGACTTGCAGGCCAGCACAGGCTTTTCGATTCTCAGCGTCGGACCGGGGATTGACATTGAAGAGGCTCGCCGGGTTGTTGATGGCCGCGTGTGCCTTTCCGGAAACGTCGACCCTTTGGCCGTACTCGCGCGTGGAACGCCGGACTGCGTCCGCAGAGAAGTGAGGCGAATCGTCAAGAACGTGAGCGCGCACGGCGGCCACGTCATGAATTCCGGCGAAATGGTGCCAAGAGAGACCCCGGAAGAGAATGTGCGCGTATTTGTGGAATCATCACGTGAGGCATGGCGGGAACTCTGAGTTCCTGCCGTCCGCGAGACAGTGTAGGGAAGGAGGACGTTATGGGCGAAAAGAAGTTGGGTGTGCTCGTGCATGGCGCGGGTTGGGTTGCGGGTGAACATATCAAGGCCTTCAACGCGAATCCGCACACGGAGGTGGTCGCCATCTCCAGCCGGAAGCGCAGCAGTTGCGAGCGACGGGCGGCTGAGGCAGGCTTGCAGGGCGTAACATTCTACACAGACTACGAGGCGGCCTTGGCCCACGAGGGCATCGACATCGTGTCGGTGTGCACGCCCCAGCACCTGCATGCCGAGAACACCATTCTCGCCGCCTCGGCCGGAAAGCACATCGTCATCGAGAAGCCCATCGCCAACAGCGTGGCCGAAATGGATGCCATGCTCAAGGCCGTTCAGCGTGCCGGTGTGAAGACGGTCGTCAGCTTCGTGCTGCGGTGGAATCCGCTGGTAGAAACGATCAAGGCGCTGGTCGCCGATGATGCCATCGGCAATGTCTACTGCGTGGAGACCGACTATCAGCACGACATCGCAAGCTGGTGGACTGGCTATGAAGATGCGCGCACCAAGGAAAAGGGCGTGAGCGCGATGCTCACGGGCGGCTGTCACGCACTGGATGCCGCGCGCTGGTTCGCGGGCGAGGGCCGCTACGATGCGGCCACGCCAGTCGAGGTCTTCGCCTACGCGGGTGGATGGCGCAAGGGGCAGCGCATCGAATTCAACTACTACACGAATTCATTCCGGGAGGCGCCGCCGTTGGAGTACGACGATCTCGAGATCGTGCTGATTCGCTTCGATAGCGGCGCGCTCGGCAAAGTCTCCGTGAACTACGGGTGCGTCATGCCTTACATGTTTCCCATCGAGGTTTTTGGGGACCGCGGGACGATCAAAGACAACCGGGTCTGGTCGCAGAAGTTCCCCGGCCAAAAGGGTTGGGTCGAAATCCCGACTATTCTTCCTGACAGCGCGGATGTGTCGCACCACCCCTTCCAGGGGCAGATCAACCATTTTGTTGACTGCGTCCGAAACGGGCAGGAATCTCATTGCAACTTGGAGGACGCAATCAAGACCCATGAGATAGTCTTCGCTGCGCAGCAGTCCTACGCAACGAAACAACCCGTGAGCCTGCCGTTGGCGCGATAAGGAACGAGACGCCGGTCGTTCTCACGATTTCTCGAGCAGGGCGTTGACCTTCCGCATGACCTCGAAGGCGTCCGCGACATAAAGGACGTCTGCTTTGCCGTGGGCCCAACCGCAGTTGGCGTCGAGGTTGATGGCGCGCCGCTCGTGGATGAAGCGCCAACCAACCGCGTGGGGCTCTTCCCCGTGACAGCATGTGGAAAGCCCCTTGGGATGCCGCGGGATAGCGCCCGTCTGCCCGATTTGGTTCAGGTGCGTCATGAAAGAAAGCACCGCCTGCCCCGTTCCGCTGATATCCACAAGCGACTTGCTCCCTCCGAGTGAGGCCTGCGTCTTTCCAAGAAAATCGAGAATGATTGACTCGGCGTCCTGGATATGCGCTTCACCGTCAGCTTGCTTCTTCGTCCAGCCCGCGCCTGCCACATAGAGCAGGTCGGCATCGGGACGGATCGTCTGAGTTTGGCCGGGAGGTTTCTGAAGACCTTCAACAGTAGTTCGCAGGCTCGACTCAGGCAACGCGACCGGCACGGACTCCACGGCCGCCTTTCCTCCTGCCGTAATCCAAGGCGCATCACTTCCGGTTTCCAACGCGACGAACCAGGGACGTTTGTCCCGCACCTGAGCGGCCCGTATGCGCTGGCGATAGTACCACCGCGTAATCGAAGTGCTTCCGCCATCGGCTTTGACTTCGGTGGCGTGAAGGTCGGCACAGCCGCCCAACCGTGACGCAACACCAGGCAACACACGGTTGAAACGCGAAGAGCTGCCGCAGAGGACTATCGCTGGCTGTGCGGTCCGGCAAAGAGCCTCTATCGCGGCAGCGTCGGTAGCATATCGCGACTGCGCGAACGCCTCGCCGGAGACTCCAAGAAACTTCGACGCGCCGCAGTCCGCGACAGAATCGGCCGCCGTTTGAACGTCACCCCCCAGAATGGCCACGACAAGATTCGCCGAGCCGAGTTGCGCCGTCAACTCTTTGGCCGCCGTAAGGGCTTCAAGCGCGCCCTTGCTCAGTGTTTCATCAGACTGCGTATGCGCCAGGTAAAGTACTGTGTCCACGCGATGATCCTTCTTATCCGGCCAGCCACCACGAAATGCGGCCGCGGGTTATCCCTTAATCCACTCCATAATTTCGCGAGCGATGTCATCGGTGGACGCATCTTTCACAATTCGCGTGTCGCGCCGTTGTTTCGGCACTTCCACGCTGGTGAAACTCTTTCCGTCCACCGCAACTCCCGCAGCCGTTGCCTTTTGCAGTGCAGGCATGAGCGTGCGCATGTTGGCCATGCCGACCTGAGGATTGTTCGGAGGCTCGGGAAGGCTCCCGGTTGCCCACCCCAAAACGGCCGGCGGGCCATCACAGTGCGAGATCTGGTGCATGCCTCCCTCGACGCGTTCGAGTATGCGAAGCGAGCCGCTGGCGGTCACACTCAACTCATCGACCCCCTGGAACTGCTCCACAATACCGAGGCGTTCGCCGACGATCTGCAGCGTGGCGCCTGCCCCGCGCGACGCAGATTCCCAACCCCCGAAGACCAGTAGCCTCTTCCTGTCCAGACCACTGATCGCGTTAATAGCGGCCGCCAAGGCCTCCGCCACAGCCTGCGAGTCGGTGAAACCGCTGGCTGGTCCGTCCAGCGCCACGAGTTCGAACGAAGCCTTCTGCGCAATGCTCATCATCACCTGCTGCAGCTTCGTCTTCGGGGCCATGCTAACCAGCCACACTTTGCTGTCGGGCGTCTTCGCGGCGAGATGGGCGGCCTCAAACAACGCATGCTTCGCCCACGGGTCGAGCACCGCGGGCAGCATCATCTCGTTCTTGAGTGCGGGACCCTGCGGGCCGGTTATCGGTTCAAGAGTCTGGAGCGGATCCGGTACAATTCCCGCACACACAACGATGTGAAATCCCATTGAGACGTGTCTCCTGTCAACGCCGGGCAACGTGCCTGGGCGTCAATTCTCAGATGAATGAAGGCCACCCGCGCCGGCGCGGAAGGCTATGGCCCCTGATTCTTTGTTTTCTTCGCTTGCTTGGGTGCAGTTCCACAGGCAGGCCCCGCAATGCACGCATTTTTCGCGGTCGAACAGAGGCACGCCACCTTCGGGATTCGGCGTGATTGCCTGCCCCGAACAAATCTCCGCGCACAACTGGACACCGCACGTTTCGCACAAATGCGGATACACAAAGACCACGTGGTCCGCATAACCGCCGGGCGCCTGCACTTTGCCGCCAAGCAGCAGCGCGTCCTGATGCGAAACCAGCAATTGGCCGTCATACGGAATCTCTGGCCATCCCGCCCGCGTCATGAGCGCATCATGAAGGGACTCACCCTTCGCGATACACTGTTTCCGAATCTGCCCGATCTCCGCCTCGGAGATCTTCCCCTGGAAATGCTCCTGGAGTGACAGCACGCGTTCGTTCAAGCGGGGGGGCAATCCTGCGAGATGAAGTCTACCCTGAGTCAGTCCGGCCAGCCCCGTACCGAGGATGCCGCGGATGAACCCCTTCTGGAATCCGTCCCGCGCATGTTCCGCGATGCGGCCCTCTGATTCGACCCAGCTTGCTCTGCGGCGCGATACGTAAGTGGCTTCCAGTGATTCCTTCGTGAATGGTTTGTCCTGCTTCAACAGATCAAGCACGGATTCAGCGAGGATAGAGCCAGTCGCCCAAGCCTCGTCCACGCCGGAATTCGTCAGCACGTTCGTGCTTCCAGAGCCTTCGCCGATTCGCGCGAACCCATCTCCCGCGAGCACCGGCTCCCCTCGCTTGCCCGCCTCCTGAATGGTCTTGGCACCCCAGGAACGCAATATCCCTCCATTCAGGTGACGCCACAAATACGGATGCAACATCCAGTGCTGCAAATAGCGATAGGCCGTGCGCACGGGACTGTCGAACCAGGACGGCACAAAGATCCCAAGCGAGGCGATTCGTCCGGGGTACACATACATGAAGCCGAAGATCTCCAGTTCCGGGTATCCCAAGGTGTGAATGACCGTGCCCGGTTCCAGCGGGCATGACTCGGGGAGATCAACCACTATCTTCATGCCGACGGCCCAATCACGCTGATGATGGCCGTCAGGCATACCGAAATGCGCGTCAAGCTGCCTGCCCACCGGACCCACCGGTCCATCGGCAATGACGGTCAGATTCGCGCGCACTTCCATGCCGGGTGTGAAGCCGGCATCGGGTTTGCCGTCCTTGTCGGTGCCCTGATCGACCAGGCGCACACCCACTACCTTGTTCTCTTCGATCACCGCTTCGGCGACAGGCGAGCCGGGCCACAACTGTACGGCGCCGGACATCATGATGTTATCGCCCACCCATTGATTGAATTGACCGATGGATAGGACGAGCCCACCGTCCTTGCGCAGAAACGGCGGTATGTAAGGCAGCTCGACGGCATCATGCTGCATGCCTACCGCCCGCTTGGCGGCGCGCAAGACTCGATCGATGGCTCGGAGTGTTCGTGGACGCCGGCTCGCACCAATGGGATCGAGCAGGTAAACTACTCTCTCTTCCGCCACAGGTGCCGCCATTGGGATTGTTGCCGGGTCAAGATTGGGAAGGGTCTCTCGAATACCGCGCGCGCGAGTGACGACCCCCGACACGCCAAATGAAAGGCCCTCGGCTCGCTCAAAGCAAATCACCTGCGGCGGCATGCCCTCCATGACCGCGCTGGACACAGCGAGAGAACCGTCCTCGTTTGTCAGTCCGCGCGCGAGTGTGGTCAAGAAACCGCCCGCTGCCGGACCGAACCCGACGCAGACGACATCGGCCTCCATGCACTGGCGTTCAACGCCGTTATCGCTGGATGGAGTAGTCTGGCTCATCACTCACCGCGGATAATCCAGCACTTCGGGAATCATGACCTCCGTCAACGCATAGGCGGCGCGATCCTTTGCGAGACGGGCGCCGGTCAGACAACCATCGAGCTTGGCGCGCAGCCGCTGGAACGTCTGCAAGCCCTCCGCATGTGCGCATGGGCCTGCCTTGCAGGGTGCGGCGCCGTCGGGTCCGATGACGTCCACCAAACCACTAGCCACCGGGGTGATACCCGGGACGATGCTCTCCAGGCTCTCCAATTCTTCGGCGGAGTAGCACGCGCATGAATCCCTGTCCCATGAGGGATGGCGGTTGTATCCGTAGACGAGTTCCGCGCAGACCTTCCCTACCTCTCCTGCGGCACGCGCGCACTGGACGTGGCATAAATCGGTGTAAAACGCTACCAGCCCAGGAAGTCCTTCAGCCAATGCGGGATTCTCCGCACCTTTGATTTCCAGCTCTATGACATCGGAAATCAGCTCGCGCGTCGCCAACAGCCAGCAGAGTGCGTCGGCCAACGGGAACGTCACTCCCTGACGCGGCGTGTTGTACAGCTTCTTTCCGAAATCGTCTGTGGACTTCCTCAGGTGGTTCAAGGTATACAACCACAGTTCCATCGCGGAAGCGAGACTGCACGCGCCCGTGCCCGGGCGCTCGAAGGCAATGCGCCGCATCTCGAGAATCCACTGCTTGTACTGCTCAATAAACAGATCCAACGTCATGCTGAGACTGAGCTGACGCCGCTGAACGGCCTCGGGCCCTTCATAGGTAGCCTCGAGTTGTGCATCCATCCACTTCTGTGCGAGGAACCCCGGGCAGTCTTCCGTGATGCCGTAGCCTCCCATGAGACTGAGGGCTTCCCGCATCATTGTGGCTCCATAGCCTGTGTTCCAGAGTTTGCACGCCGGGCAGAGCACATTCCCAACGGCATCCGTGATCAGATACTGCACGATCGTGTCGGATTCAAGCTCCTGGAAGCGCGCATTGTCACGCTCGGATTCTGGCTGCGCTCGCAACGCGAGAAACTCCAGGGCCCTCTTCTCGGAACCTTGAAGCGCTTTGACTTGACTCAAGCCGCCCTTGGCACCTTGTTCCGAGAGCGCGCGTTCCTTGTCTTTCTCGAGGGGATCGAGGACGTCAAAGAGTCGCGCGGCCGCAAAGCCCAGGGACGCCGCGGCTTCACCCGTGGCCCACACGTCAATCAGGCGATGAAGCACGTCTTCCCGCTGCTGGAGACCCAGATCATGCCGGGGCGTCCCTGGATCGATGCCGGGGCGACCGCGGAATCGCTCACGCTGATAGCGAATCACGGGTTCGATAGCGGAGAGCAGCTTGGCGGCGGTCAGCAACCCCACTGACACACGCGTGTGCTTGAACACCGCCTCAATGATCTTGCCGTGGGAGTAATTGGGAACAATGACCCCGTTCTCAATCGTGTAACCGCCGATGATGCGGCTCGCCGGAACCTTCACGCTGATCACTGGGTCGCGCGTTGAAGACAACTGATGCGCGAGCTTCTTCGTGGGCACGCCGCGATCGAAGGTGCCGGGGTCAGTCTCTTCGACGATGATCATGCAACTGCCCTTGATGCGCTCGTCGTCCGAATCCACCGCCACGGTCACGTAGTTCGCAAGGTCCATATTGGTGATGAAGCGCCCGCGCTTGTCGACGTGGAGAAGTGGTTCCTGGCCATCGCGCCATTCAACGATGCGCACCTTGCCCGCCAGCGTTCCGGTCTCAACGCCGACATAGGGCAGGGGTTCCGTGAGTCCGAAGGCGCCGCGCAAATGCCCACCCTTGCCGTCCGAGGCGGTCCGCTGCGTATACTCCGCCACCTGCTCGGGGGTGCCCCGCTCATTGATTGGTGCGAAGGCCAAAAATCCAGCCAGGCTGCCAGTCGCCGCGCCCGCGTCGACCCACGCCAACTCGAAGGAGATCAACGACAGGAGCAAGTTGTACGGGCCGCTGACGATACCGCCGTACTCAGGGCCGACCGCCGCCGTGGTGATGCCCGCCTCATCAAAATGCTTGATGAGGGCCTGCTTCCCTTCGGTCCACTCGTGCGAGTTACGACCGCCCTCCGCAACAAGCCGGGCCACCGGACCCCGGGCAACCTCGCGAACGGACTGCAGCAGCATCTGGATATCGTAGCGCTCCGCAAAGCGCCACATGATCTGACGCACGTCATCTCCCGGAAGGGTCTGTAATGTCGCTCGTGGTGAATCTTGCATTGTCGCGCTCATGCCTCCAGTCCTTTCCCATGGGTTGCATCCGGATAGAGAGCATTGCCCGGTTTGTAGCAAAAGGCTCGAACTTTGGGGCAGAACATGGGGGCTCCCCGGCACATCATGCAGGAGATGATTCTGTGGCTATGTGCGAAAACGCTCCCCGTGAAGGGGACCCCCGGTGTTCGCCGAACCCTATATTGAGAATGCTAAATACTTCGGAGGGAAAAGTCAAAACGTGAACCTACGGTATCTCTCCTCTTGGCAGGAATGCACGGCATCCTTTTGCGCGAAGAATGGGCTTCCTAAGAATGACGATGCGAGGCCTGTGACGGTGGGGTGAGCCGCGTTCACCGTACCCTTCACCGGGACCTCTCGCAAAGGCGCCAAGCCGCCAAGCAAGACAGACACGTTGTACGTCCTGGAACAAAGGTAAAAGGCATCCGCAGCCCTTGCCAGGGCTTAAGATCGAAATGGTGTGTGGCAGATGATACAGGCCGGCAGGTCGATCACTTGAGCGAAGCGCTATGCTGTCACGCCTGGGGCGTGACGAGCGAGGCAGTACTGAGGAGCGATCCGCTCTCGCAGTTTTCTGCGAGCCTCAGAGGACTCCGCGCCTTTGCGTTTGAGCGCTCTCAAACCACGGGCGAGACGTCCGTTCTCCCTTACTCGCCTTCCTCTTGGAGGACTGTTTCTTGATTCGGCGAAATCGGCGAAATCGGTGGATGACGATCTTCGTTTGGTTGCGGCTACGCCGCGATGGGCTAGTAAGGTGCCGGCCCTTCAGGCCTCAAGAGGGACCGCACGCAGTCTCAGCAGATACTCTCTTCATTGGCGTTCCTCCGCATCATCTGCGCCATCTGCGGACAATCCTCTTCTTGGGTCGCGGCTATTCCGCGACGGGGCCGTCAACATGTGCTGGCGCGGGACTGCAACTCAGAGTAGAATTCCATGGGGATTACTCGATCGCACGCGGATAGACCAACAGGCCTGGATTGGCAACTGGATGGGGGAACATGACGCCGCGCGAACGCTTCTTGGAAACGCTGACCTTTGGCGCACCAGATCGAATCCCTTTCATGCCCGGTGAACCGCGCGAGTCCACCTTGCGAGCTTGGCACGCCCAGGGATTGCCGGAAGGGTCCGACTACATGGAGTTGGTCCGGACGCAGATTAACGACTGCCGCGTCAAGAAGGGACATGCGCAGGCGCAGATCCGCCCGCGCGACCAAGATATTGGAACGGGCGTCTCGTTCGTGATGTGCCCGACGTTTGAAGAGAAGGTCCTCGAACACAAAAACGGCCACTACACCGTTCAGGATTGGATGGGGGCCGTCACCGAAATCTCCGATGAATACGACTACACGTATCTTCGCGCACCCCGCGATTTCGTAACGCGCAAGTGGCACAGCTTCCCGGTGCAATCCCGTGCGGATTGGGAAGAACGGATGAAATGGCGGTTCGATCCCAAAGACCCGCGCCGCTTCCCCGTGGACTTTGACGAGCGCTGCGCGCGCCTGTGCGAACGAGACTCCCCGCTCACAGTCGGTTTCAATGGCCCCTTCTGGCAACTGCGCGAGTTCGCCGGATTCGAGGGCTTGTGTATGCTGCTCCTGGAACAACCCGATTTCGTGCGCGAGCTTGTGACCTTCTGGAGAGAGTTCTGCTCGGAAGTGCTGCAAGTCCTGCTTGACCACGTGGTGCCGGACATCATTGTCTTGTCCGAAGACATGGCCTTCAAGGAACACCCGATGATCAGCCCCGAAATGACTGAGGAGTTCTGCGGCTCTTGTTACCGGCAATGGAGTGAGCAGGGCCGCGCAGCCGGCGTCAAAGTCATCTCGATCGATTCCGACGGGCGTATCGACGCGCTGATACCCGTGTGGATGAAGTGCGGCATCAACTGCGTGGAACCCATCGAGGTGGCCGCGGGAAACGACATCGTGGCCATGCGCGCTGCGTTTGGCAAGGGCATGGCCTACCGGGGCGGCGTGGACAAACGCGCGATGGCCGCTGGCGGCGCCGTGCTTGAAGCGGAACTCGCCCGGATAAGGCCCGTGGTAGAAGACGGCGGGTACATCCCCGGCTGCGATCACGGGGTGCCCGCGGACGTGTCGTGGCCGAAGTATCAGGACTACGCCATGAAACTCGCGGAGATAACCGGATGGCTTCGACCATAGCGAGAAACCTCACCAACTGGACCTGCCGGACTCGTTCAGCGTTTCGAGGAGGGCATGCCGCGCCGAAAACCTGACACCACGCCAAAGGTCCCATAGTCCCGGGCCACGCCTGCGCGTTGCATCGGAGGGCAAAAGGTGGGCGGTGAGAGATACGAACTCCCGACCCCCTGCATGTAGAGCAATCAAAGAACATCCTCGCGTAGCATCAAAGCAAGCAGATGCAGCGGTCCCGGTTTCTGACGTCAACCCTGACGACAGTGGAATCCCCGCTTCCGGCCCCACCGCCCACACGCCATTGACCCCACATCCCGCAGTTCAATGGGAGTGACACCGTCCTTCGCGCAGGCTCAGCGGAGTGAAACACGGTGTCCCTTGCGCGCTCTCTGGCTGCCAGATTGATGGGGTGGTTGTGTCAATGACTGCTGCCCTGCTGTTGGCTGCGGGATTCCATTGTCGAGACTGTGCCAGGGATTCCTCTTGGACTGACTACCGGCTCCATGAGCACAAAGTCCAGCTTGTTTCTGAATCGACCAATACGCGAAAGAGTATGGGAGATACCGTTTTTGACGTAATTAGAGAACGATTCAAATCACACGGGCTTCTCGAGTTCTCATTCAGCGATTCGCGCAACCGCAAATCGGTTTCCTGCAACACGTTAACGTGCAACGCTCCGATTGCATGGAAACGGTACGGGCACAATTCTACAACAGGCTTGACAAGATGGCGTTGCGGTGGTATACATGAGCAGGTGCATAAGGCTCTATCTCGAACGTGTGGGGCAACGGGGTTGCGCGAGTAGAGGTCTGCAGGGTGTAAATCGGAGTGCTGGCTAAACTGAGGGTGTTACGAAGATCCAGTGCTTCGGTCCTCCTTGTCCACTTTCCTTCTCGTCCAACTCGGCAGTATGTTCCCTCTCTTGTCGAGATCGAAGTCATGAAGCCTTGGCGTGGCGCGCATCCAGCGAATGAAAGAGGATTGTTCTCCTTTGAGCTGACAGACGGGTAATGCCGTTTGTGCATGGACTGTCCTCGCATTGCTGATTTTGAGGTTGCTGCTGCAGTCTCTCTCTTTGCGCAGGGGTAGTGTGTCGAGCGTGCATGATTGCGAGTGAATTCTTGCCTTGGGCGTGATGTGCGGGGATGAGCAAAGCGATATCTGGGTAAAAGGAGTCTGTCAATGCGTAGGCGGATATACATCGTGTTGTCTTGTGCACTACTGAGCGCCGTCGCGCTTGGCCCCATCGTGCATCGGGTGTGTCTCGCGACACGCAGCACGGTGTACGCAGAGTCTCGCGAAGTTGACGCGTCCGTCCGGCCGTCGGAGGCGGAATTGGGTTTGCAGGACGCGGAGAAGCTGCAGACTGGCGACGCGGGCGAAGTCGTGCAGTCTCGGGCCGTTTCGGAATTGCTTTCAAACTTGGATCTTGGCAGTGGACCGCAGATCGCACCAGGCGCTGGAAGCCGCTTGGCGGAAGCGGATGCACTGAGGGAGCAGTCTACCCCCGCGGAAGCCATTCGCGCGTATATTCTCGTACTGGACCAGTTTCCGGACACTCCGCAGGCCAAGGCTGCTGATGAGCGTATAGCCTTCCTCCTAGGGGGGCGAACCGAGGCCGAGCTGGATGCGATCGAGGCGGCGTTGCCTTCACCGAAGGAATTAACAAATGTAGATGGGATCACCGCGCTGGGCCAGTTCTATTTCAAGCGGGCGGGGGACGCCGGCGAGGGAAACCCGGAACTCGCCGCCAAGTATCTGCAACTCATTTACGACATCGGGTGGGGCGTTTTCCAGGACGATCTGGACGATCATTACAAATCCAAGCTCTTGATGGGGTACCTCTTTGCCGCCGATGCGCTTGGCAAGGGGGAGGAGCGTCGTGTGGCGCTCTCGGCGTACGCGAACACGCTCGAACCGTGCTTCACCTCGTGGCTCATCAAATTTGAATTGGATGGCAAGGAGCTTCCTTTCGACTACGTGAAGAGCGAGAAGGGACGGGAATCCGTTCGCCGATACTACGCCGAGAAGGCGGGGGAGCAATCCAGCCCGGCGGTATCCGCGTCGTACTACGCCAAGGCTCGTGATGCTTCGCTGCAAATGCTGATTGACCAGCCGAGAGAGATCCCCGTACTCGATCATGGCCGGTACTATTTGGATGCGGCCGCCGCTTTAGGTGAAGAACAACGCGCCGCGGCAGTAGCGCGGCTCGAAGCATGGATAGCAAATGAGCCACTTTCAATCATGCGTTGGGTGGTGCGATACGAATTGGCGATGTTCCTTACCGGCGGACCCGCTACGAGCGCCGAGGCGCGCGCCGGATTCCACCACTTTGAAGTAATGCTCGATGAGGCCGAGAAAGGCATCGTCGAGGAGGCGATCGACAATATCCAGATTGATGAGGGCATACGGGGGTTGCTGGTATGCATGTGGGGTCACGCAAATGCCGGCACCAATCGCATCGAAGATGCGGAAGTGTGTTACAACTGGGTCCTCACCTACTTCACGAACGAGACCCACGCGGGCTCCAGCGCGGCTTACTCGCTGGCATTGATGGAGCAACGCAAGAATCTCGACGATCCAGCCGTGGGCGTCGCCGCACTGGAAGAATTCGCCCGAAGTCACCCGGGAAACAACTATAGCGGCGAGGCCTTGATGGAGGTTGCCTACACCCAGATCTGCTCGGACGATGCGGCGCTCGCCATGCAGACGTATGAACGTATCGAAAAGGAATACTGGGACACGTCGATAGCGGAAAAGGCCCGAAAGAGCCGCGACAAGCTGACACGCCAGATGGTCGAACACGAGTGAGTTTGGGGACAGTCGTACGCCTTACCGAGGGGTCTTTCATATGTCTAAGCAACGCGAGAAGATGCAGGTCCGCTTCCGGGTACTGAGAGTCGTCTTGGCCGGATTAGCCGTTCTAGGGGTGGGACTCTTGGCTGGGCGTTGGACGCGCATGGTTGTCGAGGCGTGCAGCCCGCCACCAAGTTACCCGTCCACGGACATCTTCCTAAACATGGACACGGAGGAAGGATCGTACACACTGGAGCCCAACTACGCTTCGTACGCAGTCGGGACTCAAGTTGAGATGACGGCGACGGGTAAGGTGTACGAAGATTACGATTACGTTCTTGACTATTGGGAAGGGTTGCCCGTAGCTGATTTTCCCGATGGGCCCGGTGGTCCAGGAACCTCGTCGGCGAATCCGGTGACTACCACCGTTACGACCTGCAATCCTAATCTCCCATTCCCGGAGTCGGGTCAGAAGAGGCCGAGGTGGGTCAAGCGGTTCCTACTCCTTACTCTTAAGTCGGGTCAAGGCCAAATAGACCCTAGTTGGGGTTTCTTCAAAAAAGACACCTACGTAACAATGACCGCCACGCCTGCTGCCGGTTGGCAGTTCGATCACTGGGAATTCGCTTTGACCGGCACGCAGAACCCCAAGAATCTGTACATGAATTCGCCCAAGCTGGTTAAGGCCGTATTCGTACCTGTGAGTACGGTGACCGTCGGCCTAGCGAGCATCACCCCCGTGACGATTGCGGAAGGCGGTTCGACGAACCTGACCTTGAACGCGTCAACCGGCACGCATAGTGGGTTCACCGTGGATTTGAGCGTTGGCGTGTGTTCGCCGAACGCGAGCACTGAGGACTACTCCGTCCCTTCCCAGGTGGTGTTCCCCCCCAACACCCCATCGGTTGCCGTCAATGTGAGCGCCGTTCAGGACCTAGTCGATGAGCACGACGAGTGCTTCACCGTCAACCTGAGCCAGATCTCGGCGGGCACGGCCAATATCGATCCCGCGGCGGCGAGCGTACAGGCTACCATTCAAGACGACGACGCGAGCCCCGCGCTGAGTTTCGAGTTGGAGACTGCGAGCGTGGCGGAGAGTGACGGAACTGCCCACATCAAAGTCTTGCTCTCCAATCCGTCGAGTGAAGCGATCAGTTTGGATTTTGACGTGGATGGCACAGCTACACCAGGATTGCTCGATGACTACTTGATCACCGAAAGTCCAATGAGCATCCCGGCCGGATCACCGGATGCGTCTATCGATGTGGTCATCGCCAACGATCATGTCGAGGAATCCGATGAAACAGTAGTCGTTACATTGTTGTCGGCCACTTGCCCAACACTTTCTGCATCTATTGGCAGTCCCGTGACGCATACGTTGACGATCGTGGACACTGGTGGACCACCGTCGGCGGAGTTCAGCGCCGCGCCGGTGAGTGGGGCGGCGCCGTTGACGGTGACGTTCACGGACCAGAGCGCGGACAACGGGAGCGCCATCACGGGATGGTTGTGGGACTTCGGGGACACGGGAACGAGCACGCTGCAGAATCCGGAGCATACCTATACCTCGGCGGGGACGTACCCGGTGACGCTGACGGTGACGAACGCCAACGGTT
>JADLGB010000002.1 GCA_020849535.1 Candidatus Hydrogenedentota bacterium | reverse complement strand
GAGACGTTCACGCTCAAGTCCGTGGCCGGAAAGACAGTGAAGAGCGTGGAACTGCTCGGGTTGGGTGCGGTGAAATGGACGCAGACTCCAGCCGGACTCACGATCTCGCCACCGTCGAAGCGCCCGTGCAAGTACGCCTATACTTTCAAGATCGTCACGGCCGGGCTATGAACGCAACCGGGGCAGGCGCCATGGCTGGGACCGCATGGTGGATGGCTCGGAAGAAGGCCGGTCTCGAAGAATCCCCAATGCGCTCAAGGGGACACCGTCGGGCCGATCTTTCGCCGGCGCGGCGCTGGAGTCTAACATGTCACTACTTGGTGACGCGATCCAGGCAATCCGTATCCTCGAAGGTAAGCTTCTATTACAGGTGGGGCACGCGGAGGATATGCTGATGCTTACTTTTGTGAGCAATGAAGGCCCAACTCACCCACCGGAGGAATATCGCTTTCACGTACTGTGCGGTTGGCGCTTGGATGCGGCGGGACAGACTTTGAAGGGTAGCTTTGACTGGTATGAGTTCGGCGGAGGCGAATCAGAGAGACCGGAGCATTGGCGGCCGATTCAAGGCGGAAGCCTCCAGGAGATCCTACTTCAGCGCCTTTTGGGCCAAGCAGTGCCAAGCGTCAGTCCGGGTGAACTGATGGTCGATGCCGCACGGGGATTCAAAGTGAAGAGTGCGGGTGTACATCGCAACGGAGATTGCACGATCCTTTTTGAAAACCACGTCAGGCTCTCCATCCTGCCGTGCGGGTCCCGGGGTGAAGCATGGGTGATCTTCCATCGAGGCACAGGCCGCGCGTGGACAGGCGACCCGAGGGTTCTCACGAAGAAGGGTGGCAGGCTACTATGAACCTGGCAGTCCGCGTTGGTCATCTCGCGCTCATGTTTGCCGGCTTCGTTTGTGCTCGAGACAACTGCGGAATGACTCAGACCGAGATTCGCCGGCTGCTTCACTTTCAGGCGTGGAAGGCACACTGGATGGGAGGGCCGCCAGTCCGGCCGCCGTCCGCGAACGAGACGATCGGAACCCAGCGCCTGGCCACAGTCCGGTACGGGGCTTCGTGGTTGATCTATTCACACTCCCATGGAACTGTGTACAGGCTGAATGAGAGGTCGATTGGGTCATCCGCATGTCGACGCGTGGACGACTGGTTGTCGTGTCTTGGAGAACTCAGAAGCCGTGGGCCGTCTTCAATCGACGATGCGTTGCTGGGCCGGTTTGGGTGGCCTCTGCCTCCAATCGAATCGAAGAAAGTCTGCACCTTTGAGCTGCGCGAACCGGAGGCGGACGCCACATGGCGCCCTTCACCGGATAGCAGGAGCAAACGCTGGCTAATTCAGCAACTAACACGGGAAGTATCACGCGCGGCCAAGGACTTCGGCACGGTCAAACGTGCGATCTGCGGCGATTTCAACCTGGACGATCCTCAGATCTGGGTGGTGGCCGGCCTCGAAGGTTCCGAGCAGGGCCGCCTCCTCGTCGGAGTCGATGTAGACTACCGCCACACTCTCCAGGCATCCGTAGTCCGGCGTATCGGGCAAAACGACACCGCATTCGTGCAGCGTATCGAGGGCGAGTCCTTGATCCTGCCATTTGCCAAGCAACCCAGCGGCCTGTAGAGTCATCGCGAACCCCGCGCGCAAATCGCCAAGTCCAACTGGCATTTCCGGACGCTTCGATATACCACTTCGGTGGTTCGGGGGCTCACCCGCGCCGAAGCCGTACAAACCGGCTGCACGCAGTGGGGTCTGGACCTTCGACGGTGTCAGCTACCGAACGATACAATCGGTGGTGAAAGGCAGCGGACCGGCCGTGAGCATCAGCGTGGACCCAGCCACCAACCGCATCAGCGGTTCCGGAAGCCTTCAGAGCCGCATTGATAGAGCCCAGTTCTCGGTAGGGCGCACCGGATTTGCTACGGGTTATTCTCCCGCGACTCCCTTGCCAGCGCCGGACCGCCCTGACGCGAAGCGTTTCGGTGATTGCCTGCCCCGTACGATTTTGTGGTTCGACGACTGCCGTGCAGCCAGTAACATTGGGACCTGTCTTGTGACACCACGGGACGTGCCCGTGCAGTAAAGACGAATGAAAATCCATGCCAACTTACACAAGACGACAGATCGTGACCTTGTCCGGGACGGGTGTCCTGGTGTTGCCCTTGGCTGTGGCGAGGTCTCCAGTTTGAGGCAAGAACTCGAGGCGCGCCTCATGAGGGACGTGAGGGACGGGCTTCACCTTGCAGCCTTGCGGGGCAAGTCCATCATGCTCTATCCTTTCGATCCTCAAGGGCAAACTCCGGTCGATTGCCACAACACGCTTGTCGAGAGTTTCGCTCCGTCTGGGCGGTTGATTGTGGGTCGCACCCGTGACAGTTTCCGTGGAATTCCTCCACAAGGCCACCTCGTGAGCAAGTGATGGAGCCATCGGGTCTCTGGGTAACGCGGCCCCGTGTGCTGGCCACGGCGATTGGGCACCCCGGCAAGGCGTCGCTCATCGCAGAGAATGCCCACACCTGCTCCAGGATGCTGGGCTGGTCCGCCGACAATAAAGAACTCGTAGTATCGCTGGATGGACAGGTCCGCGTGTACCGCCGCCGGACGGGGGCGCACCGGGTTCTGGCGGACGGGACTCATCCCTCGTGGTCACCGGATGGCCGCTGGATTGCCTTCCAGCCCAGGCAGGGCAAGGCAGCACTGATCAATGTCACGACCGGCTCTCGAAAGGACATTCTATCGAACCGCGAGATTCTGTACGGAATGCAATGGTCGCCGGACTCACGGTATCTGCTGTACTGCGATCGGCAGCGCCATATTTGGGGAGATACCAGCCTTGGTGTTTACCGTTTGAAGGATGGTGTGTCTGCTCCCACTCGCGTCCAAGATAGTCGTTTCGCCTGAAGTCCGTCGTTGATCTCAAGGGAAATAGTCCTCGTATCCCGCTGCTGAGCGCAGGTCTGACCGACACCCCATTCTGACGCCGTCGCCTAAGTTCCCGTCATCATGCTGTCCAAGGTAGTCGG
>JADLGB010000001.1 GCA_020849535.1 Candidatus Hydrogenedentota bacterium | reverse complement strand
GCGGGGCCGCATCGAGCACATCGCGCGAGATCTCGACGGCGTCGATGCGCTCGAAATCGGAGAGTCCCAGCGTGCCCGCCGTGACGCCCGAACCGAAGCACATGAAGAGCGCGTTCTTGGGCGTTCGGTCGAACAGGAGCGGCAAGACGCCCTGGAACCGGTTCATCTTGACGCCCTTCTCGATGGACTGCGTCGCCTGCACCGAGTTGATCCACAACACGCGGTTGGACTCGGTCGTGTTGTCCTTGGGCTCGGAGACGACCACGGTCCCTTCGACGCCTTCCTTGTAATGAATGACCTTGTGCTCCTCCGGAAGGAAGCGTTTGTTCAGCGCGTAGCCCGCGTCTTGGGGAAGCGCGCGCCACGTGACGGCAAGTAGCGCCGCGCCGCAAAGCAGCAACACGCTTTTGCCCACTCTGCCGCGCGTGGGACACACCAGCACCAGCATCACGCCCGTCGCGGCGAGTATGAGCCCCAGCACCACGATGCCACGGTGCGCGCCCAGCAGCGGCAGGATGAAGTAGCCGCCGGCGACCGCGCCGGCGACTCCGGCGAAGGTATTCACTCCGTACAAGCGGCCCACGTCGCGTCCCAGGCGTGTGGGGATGCGCGTCGCCGAGCGCACCGCGAAGGGGAACGCCATGCCGAACAGGAAAGTCGGCATGAAGAGTGCCGTGAAACACAGGATGAAGCTGATTCGCACCATGCGGTCGAAGTCGAAGTGCGAGGTCATGCGCAATTCTGTGAACCGTTCCGGCATCGTCGCGAACATGGCGAGCATGTAAAGACACGCGAGTCCGGCGAGGATCTGGATCGCACCGAACCAGGACACCGGGTGCTTGCGGCGGTCCGCGATGAACGAGGCAACAAAACTCCCCAGGGCGATGCCGCACAAGAGCGAGGTGAGCATCGTCGTGTAGGCGTACGTGGTTCCCGTGAAGACAATGCTGAGCAGGCGTGTCCACAGCACCTCGAGCGCCAACGCGCAGAATCCAGACAGGGCGAAGGCGAGAACGGATGCGGCCGCGGCAATGCGATCCGCGGTGCTGGAAGCCATCGCTTCCGCGGCGGGTGTGCCGGATGTCCCGTCTTCGGCAGATGGGCGGTCCGCGGCTCGGCGGTATGACACAAGCAAGGCCAGCACGCCCACGGCGAGGTTGGCCGCGACACCGATGAAGGTGGTCCGGGTGTAACCGAGCTGCTGAATGAAGACGAAGCCCGTCAGCGCGCAGCCCGTCACGGCGCCCAACGTGTTGATGCCGTAGAGCAGCCCCAGTTTGAGTCCGCGCGACTGCCCTTCACGGACAATCGCCCGCGCGAGCAAGGGCAGCGTTGTGCCCATCAACGTGACGGGCACGATCAAGAAAACGGCCGCAAGCAGGGCGCGCAACGCGATGCCCGTCCCGCGCGACGAGGATGTTGCGCGGAGCAGGTCCACAACGAGGGACTCGCCCCAGCCGATCAACAGGATGAACACGAGCGCCCACGCGCCGATGGCGATCTCGAATAGCCCGTACCAGAGAAGCGGGCGCGGGGAACGATCGGCGATGCGCCCACCCAGCAGACTGCCGAGACCGAGCCCCAGGAAGAAGATGAAGAGCACCGTGCTGACCGCGTAGGAAGTCGTGCCGAAGAGCAACACCAGACTGCGGGTCCACACGACCTGATAGAGCAACCCGCACGCCCCCGACACCAGAAAGAACAAGAGGACTGCCAGCATTAGCGCGAGCGCGCCGCCATGGCCCCGGACCCGCGTCTGATAGAAGCGAACGATGGGGCTTCTTGAAGTCATCTGTGCATTCCTGTGGCGCTGCGATCGCAAGGCGGGAGCGGCGCTTCACCCACACTCCGCGAAACGCCAACGTGCCCGAAACAAGGAGTTTGATGGTACCGCACCCCCACGGAACCAGTCAAAGCACGAGCGGCATATGGAAGTCCACTTCAACCGAATCCTACAGCGCCAGATCCTCCGACGTGAAATGCGGCCGTCGCATCTACTGGCACTCCTCGGCTTACCTCAAGAGCCGGCAAGGATGCCGGCGCTCCTGGTCGCGCCCTCTCGTGGTGAGACTCGTCTCTGAATCAGGTTGAGAGTACGGAGAGGGACACGGACACACACGAAACTGCCCCGGGTTGGGACGGGCAGGCGGGTGTGGGACAGGCGCCCTCGCCTGTTATTCTCTTGGGAGGGCCGGACCGCTCAGCGGATCGCGCTGACTCGTGACCACGCCTGACGCAGCAGGCTGAACGCCCCTTCGATCTCCGATTCCGTAATGACCAGAGGAGGACTTACCCGCAGCACCTTCCCGGCGAGCGGCCCGAGGAAGTGGACGCCGTGGCCGCCTTCCCCGAGATAGGCTTCGAGTACGCAGCGGTTGGCCGCCTCGGCGTCAACCATCTCGACGCCGAAGACCAGTCCTTCGCCACGCACCGCGGTGATGAAGTCGAACTCGTCCATCAGCGATTCAAGCCCTTCGCGCACCAAGGGCGCGACCTTCCGGCAGTGCTCGACGATGCCCTCTTCCTCAAATACGTCGAAGGTGGCACAGACGGCCGCGCAAGCATGCGGGTTGCCGCTGAACGTGTCAGAGGCCTCTCCGTAATTGAGGGAGTCGATGAGGTCCGCGCGGCCCACGACGGCTGCGGCGGGCTCGCCGCTTGCCAAGCCCTTACCGAGCACGACGAGATCGGGTTCCACTCCATAGGTCTCGAAGGCATACATGTTGCCCGTGCGCCCGTGGCAGGATTGCACCTCGTCGAAGATGAAAGCGATGTCATGCCGGTTGCACCATTTCTGCAGGAGCTGGTGGTACCACTTGGGGGGATGGAATGAGCCTTTGGCCCCGAGATAGGGTTCAGTGATCAACAGCGCGATTTGGTCCGGGTACTGCTTGGCCAGCGCGTCAAGTTCCGCTTCGTAGAACGCCTTCGGTTTCTCTTCGTACATCGGAAAGGAGATGAAACGCACGTTTGGGTTTGGGCTCGTGTCCCCCGTCACATCGCCTGCCAGTCCTTTCTTGCCGTGAAAACCGTAGCGCGTCGCCAGCAGAATGGGCCGCTCCGGGTGCTTGTGCATCGCGGACCACATCGCCTTCTGGATACCTTCGGAGCCGCTCGCGGCCCAGAGGACCTTCTCCGCGCGCGCGTTCCGCATGCTTTTCACGAGACGCTCGCAGGCCTGAACCTCCAGCTCCGTGACCATGTTGTACGAGGTGCGCGGCATCCCCGAACAGTACGCGTTGTAACGCTGCTCGAACCCCGCGTGATTGTATCCGAGATTGGCAACAAGCACCCCGGAGGTGAGGTCCGTGAGTTCGCGCCCATCTACTGTCCACAACGTGCATCCGTGCGCCCGCTCGACCACGATCTGCGTCGGGGTGTAGGTGCGTTGTCCCAGTCCGGAAATCGCTGACAAGCGCGCCCGGAGCGCGTTCGCGCGGGGCTCGCCGTTGTGTTGAATCGAATCGGTCATATCCAACTCCCTGATATGCATACAGCCGGGGTTTCTCCCCGGACAGACCCAAGCTATATATAATACATCGCGGTCTTGGTCGCGCGATTCAAGATGTCCCGCACCGTAACGGTCTGCAGACATCCCTCGATACCCCGCGCGATTTCCTGCCACGACATCTTCAGGTCCGCGCCGGCCTCGTCCTCCACGGGAAGCGGATCGAGGATGGGCCCGTCAATGGCCTGCACCAAATCCAGCAGCGTGATTTCGTCTGGCGATTTGGCTAGCAGATACCCGCCCTGGGCGCCGCGCACGCTCTTCACGATTCCGGCGCGCTTCAACTGAAGCAGGATGTGGACCAGGTACTTTTCCGGGATGCCACGGCGCTCCGCAATGTGCACGGCGGTAACCGGCGAGTCGCTGTTCTCGTGCCTGGCAAGTTCCACCACCGCACGGCAGGCATACTCGCACCGGGACGAAATATTCATGGTACCCCCATTCCTGACTCGGGAAGTATTATTTCGCAACTCCCGGCTTGAAGTCAAAGGAAAAAAGAGGCAGAACTGGCTTCCTCCTGGGTCTGGTTATGGGCGTGGTAAACGCTAACGCTTGACAAACATTCGGCTAAATATGCGCATTATGATCGGGAAAACCCGAATCTTCCATAAAAGCCCTATATCCCAAATTTGGTATTGACAAAATTCAACACTACCGTATATTGTGTGTTTCACCAAGGAGACGGCCATTTCAGCGGAGAGTCCATTCTCGGAAAGGCCGTCCAGCAAGGCTGTTGGGGTTAGCTTCCGGGGTATGCCCAACCTATGGGTAGCGGCTTGCGCAGTTGAATCCTGATTCTGTCGAGCTTCTTCTAACCAAGTGTACCTATTCAGTTCTTCGCCAGCGCTGCGGCTGACGGAGCACTGTTCTTGTGGAGGGAAGCCGCACAGAAAGCCCCAGTTCTATCGCGTTTGGGCTAGCCTTGATTAGCTATGCTACCGATTTGCAATGCTTTACGCGATAGATACTCGAAAGCCGCTACCGGGCCAGCGGCTTTCGTTGGACATTGAAATGCCGACGCGCGCGGCGGGAGGACACACGGACGTGATCGAGGCGCAACCATCTCAAACCATCATCAAACGCGACGGACGCGCAGTCTCTTTCGACTCGGAGCGGATCTACCGGGCGATCGAAAAGGCATTCAAGGCTGAGTTGGGCCAGGGGACTTCGGAGCACCTGGATGAGGTGACGCGCGCGCGTGTCGGGGAAATCACCGAAACGGTCGTGCAGGAAGCACTGCAACGCGCCGCGGCTGGCGAGCGCATCGAGGTCGAGTCCATTCAGGACGCCGTGGAGCGGCACCTGATGAAGCACGGCGACTACGCGGTGGCGCGCCGGTACATCGTCTATCGCGAGGACCGTAAGAAGGCGCGCGCCTTGCGCGGCGACACCACCCTCCAGGGCATGCCCCAGGCGGAGCTGTTTGTGCAGTTGCCGGACGGCACCCGGGAGCGGCTGTCGTCTCAGCGTATACGCCGGACCCTCGATCAGGCGTCGCGCGGGAGCGAGTCCATGGTCGCCCTGGACGAGATGGCCGGCGAGGTGATCCAGACCCTCTACGACGGAATCTCTCCAACGGAAATTGCGAAGGCCACGATCTTCGCCGCGAAGGCGCGGATCGAGCGCGACCCGGCCTACAGCCACGTGGCTGCGCGGCTGCTCTTAAATGTGATCTACAACGAAGTGTTGCCCAACGAAATCGAAGTGGGCTCGGTCGAATCGCTGCATCGCAACCACTTCAAGCACTACATCGCGGAGGGCGTGACGCTGGACCGGCTCAGCCCATCGCTCGCCGAATACGACCTTGAACGTATCGCGGACGCGCTGGACCTCGAACGCGACCTGCAGTTCACCTACATGGGATTGCAGACCCTTTACGACCGCTACCTCATCCACAACAAGGGCCGCCGGATTGAGACCCCGCAGTATTTTTGGATGCGGGTGGCCATGGGACTCGCCCTGAACGAAGGCGCTCAGCGTGAAGAACGCGCCATCGAGTTTTATGAAGTGCTCTCGAAATTCCTGTTCACCTCTTCGACGCCGACCTTGTTCAACGCGGGGACGCTGCATCCCCAGCTCAGTTCCTGTTACCTGTCCACGATCGAAGACGACCTCGAGCACATCTTCAAAGTCATCGGCGATGACGCGCGTCTCTCCAAGTGGGCCGGCGGCCTTGGCAACGACTGGACCAACGTGCGCGCCACCGGCGGCTACATCAAGGGCACGAACGGGACGAGCCAGGGTGTCATCCCCTTCCTGAAGGTCGCCAATGACACGGCGGTGGCCGTGAACCAAGGTGGGAAGCGAAAGGGCGCCATGTGCGCGTACATCGAGACGTGGCATCTGGACATCGAGGACTTTCTCGAACTGAGGAAGAACACCGGCGACGAGCGCCGGCGCACCCACGACATGCACACGGCGAACTGGATCCCCGACCTCTTCATGAAACGCGTCGCCGAGGAGAGTCACTGGACGCTCTTCAACCCAGCCGAAACGCCGGATCTGCATCACCTCTACGGCAAAGCGTTCGATGCGCGCTACCTCGAGTATGAGGCCATGGCCCAACGCGGCGAACTCAAGCAGTACAAGCGCGTCGAGGCACAGTCCTTGTGGCGCAAGATGCTGTCCATGTTGTTCGAGACCGGCCACCCATGGATCACGTTCAAGGATCCCTCGAACATCCGGTCCCCGCAGGACCACGCGGGCGTTGTGCATTGCTCGAACTTGTGCACCGAGATCCTGCTCAACACCTCGCGGGAAGAAACCGCGGTCTGCAACCTCGGCTCAATCAATCTCGGGGCACACACCACGAACGCGGGTCTTGATGAGGAACTGTTGGCGTCGACCGTCCGCACGGCGGTCCGCATGCTGGATAACGTGATCGACATCAACTACTACCCGACGCCCGAGGCGCGTAACGCGAACCTGCGGCACCGGCCCATCGGACTCGGCATCATGGGGTTCCAGGATGCGCTGTACATGCAGGACTTCAGCTACGCCAGCGAGGAGGCGGTGGAGTTCGCGGACAGCAGCATGGAGATGATCTCGTACTACGCCATCCTCGCGTCGACGGAGTTGGCGGCGGAACGCGGCCACTACCCGAGCTATCCGGGGTCCAAGTGGAGCCGGGGCCTGCTGCCGATCGACACGCTGGCGATGCTCCAGGATGAACGCGGCGGCGACGTCGACATGGACCGCACGACCCGCATGGACTGGAACGTGGTGCGGGCGGCCGTGCTCGCGCGCGGCATGCGCAACAGCAATACGATGGCCATCGCGCCTACCGCGACCATCTCGAACATTACCGGCGTGACGCAGTCTATCGAGCCCATGTACAAGCACCTGTTCGCGAAGTCGAACCTCTCGGGCGAGTTCACGTGGGTCAACACGTATCTCGTGAACGATCTCAAGGCCCTTGGCCTATGGGATGCGGAGATGGTCGAAGACCTCAAGTACTACGATGGCACGTTGACGGAGATCGAGCGGATTCCGGAAGAGATCAGGGCAAAGTACATGACGGCGTTCGAGATCGATCCCCAGTGGATTATCGAGTGCGGAAGCCGCCGTCAGAAGTGGATCGATATGGGCCAGTCGCTCAACCTGTACCTCGGCACACCCAGCGGCAAAAAGCTCAATGAGATGTACTTCCTCGCGTGGCGCAAGGGACTCAAGACCACCTACTACCTGCGCACGCTCGGGGCCACTCAGGTCGAGAAGTCCACCGTGGATATCAACCGGCGCGGTATCCAGCCGCGCTGGATGAAGAGCAAATCGGCATCGAGCAACGTGCAGGTCGAGCGGGGAGAAGTGACCGCGCCGAAGGCGTGCAGCATCGCCGATCCCGATTGCGAAGCATGCCAGTAGAAGAGAAGAGAGCATCCGCAGATGGCGCAGACGGAATGCACAAAGACACAGGCGAGGGCGCCTGTGCCACACGCGCCTGCCATGCACTGCGGAATGCTTCCTCTCTTCTGGATGTGGATTTGCCCCTAAAGCTTCAACGTCTCGAACAAACCAACAATAGAAGTTAGCCGTGTGGCACAGGCGCCCTCGCCTGTGGTCTTTGTTTGGTACTGGGTATAAGGAGAAGGAATCCATGTCAGCTTGTTGCACCACATCGGGAATGCCCCCGCAACCGTACGACCCGTCCAGACGGATCAACGCCGACGATAAGCGCCTCTTGAATTGCCGGCAGGTCGACGTCAACCAGTTGATGCCGCTCAAGTATCACTGGGCCTGGGAGCATTACCTCAACGGGTGCAACAACAACTGGCTGCCGAGCGAGGTGCCGATGCAGCGCGACATCGAGCTGTGGAAATCGGATGCCCTGTCCGACGCGGAGCGCCTGGTCATCATGCGCAACCTCGGATTCTTCAGCACGGGCGAAAGCCTTGTCGGGAACAACATCGTGCTGGCGATCTTCAAGCACATCACGAACCCGGAAGCCCGCCAGTACCTGCTGCGCCAAGCCTACGAGGAGGCCGTGCACACGCACACTTTCCACTACATCGTCGAATCGCTCTCGCTCGATGAGCGCGAAGTGTTCAACATGTATCACGAGGTGGCCTCCATCGAAGGCAAGGACCGCTTCGTGATGCAACTCACGGAAGACGTGATGCGCGAGGACTTCTCGACGGACACCGTCGAGGGCATTCAGCAGTTCATCAAGAACCTCGTTGGGTTCTACGTGATCATGGAGGGCATCTTCTTCTACAGCGGTTTCGTGATGATCCTGAGCTTCCACCGGCAGAACCGGATGACGGGTATCGGCGAGCAATTCCAGTACATCCTGCGCGACGAAACCATCCACCTGAACTTCGGCATCGACCTCATCAACACGATCAAGGAAGAGAACCCCGGCGTGTGGACACCACAGTTGCAGCAGGAAATCTACGATCTCATCAAGCAGGCAGTTGACTATGAGGTGCTGTATGCGGGAGACTGTTTGCCACGGGGCATCCTCGGATTGAACGCGGGCCTGTTCCGCGAGTATGTGGAACACATCGCCGACCGCCGGATGGAACGCATCGGGCTGAAAGCGGTGTACGGTTCGCGCAATCCGTTCCCGTGGATGAGCGAGACGATCGACCTCATGAAGGAGAAGAACTTCTTCGAGACGCGCGTCACGGAGTACCAGACCGCCGCCAGCCTCGAATGGTGATGTCTCAGAACGCGTAGGAATGCGCGTGGCGTTGCGGGGAGCCCTTGAATGGCGAAGGGCTCCCCGGTCTTTTGAAGGACTTGCAAACGTGGCCATCCACAGCGTGTGTGTCTTTTGCGCTTCAAGCAACGAGGTGCCGCGGATCTACGTTGATGCCGCCGCTCACTTGGGCCATTGCCTCGCCGCGCGCGGCATCACGCTCGTCTACGGCGGTGGCAACAACGGCTTGATGGGCGTGCTGGCTCAAGCCGTGCACAAGAGCGGCGGTCACGTCATCGGCGTGATTCCGCTGGCCCTGCAGGAACTCGAGCTTGCTTATGTCGATGCGGACGAGCTGATCGTGACCCGCGACCTGCGCGAGCGCAAGGCCACCATGGAAGCGAGGTCAGACGCGTACATCGCCCTGCCGGGCGGCTACGGGACACTCGAAGAAATTCTGGAGACGGTGACCCTGCGCCAGCTTCGGTTTCACGAGAAGCCCGTTGCCTTCCTGAACACGGCGGGCTTTTACGAACCGCTCGTGGAGTTCTTCATGCATATGATCGAGCAGGGCTTCGCAAAGGCCACGTCCACGTCGCTCTTCCACCTGGCCCCCACGCCGGAGGAGGCGCTCGACTACCTGGGCTCGTATGAACCGCAGCCGGGGAAGTACGTGCCGTAGCAGATGGCTGGAGGATGGGCCACGACCATCTGCAAAAAACCGCAGGCAAGCCTGCTTCGCGAAAGCAGCGGCAAGCCGCCGCACTCCACAAAAGATGCGGGCACCCTCGCCTGTCATCCTATTTGGGCCGATCTTTTTTTCGGACCTCTATTCTTTCCTTGACGGATCCCTGGACGATTGGTATTATCTCGCGCCCTCAGGAAGGGACTAGACGGGAAGATTCTGGGTTGCGTGCAAAGAACTTCCCCCTCCCACGTTGAGTTTCAGGCACGGTATGGGGTGTCGGGCTGTCAACAGGAAAAGAGCGGGTATGCCAGCCAACAGCGATTTCCGACGGTTGACGGTAAGCGCCGGCGCGCTCGATGAGCGTTCCGCCCCCGCGCTGGTCATTGGGCGGACGGACCAGGTGGAAGCCCTCTGGCTGCAACTGAGATCGTCGAGTGCGCGCATCTCGGCGGAGCCGCGCGTCGGCAAGACGTGGTTCTTGAATCTTGCTTTGGCGCTCCGGCCGGAGTGGGCGGGCCCCACCCTGTTCTCCGCGCGTGACTGCCGCAGCCTGCGCGAATTCGTGTGGGAACTCACCAAGCATCTCTGCCAACAGGGTTACGTCCCCAAAACCTGGGAGAACTACGTCCGGGAGTGGTTCACGGAAGGTGCGGCGCCGGTTGCACTCAACCGGGACGCCTCCTCGCCCGAACCCTGGGACGCCATGCTGCACCGCACGTGCGCGGTGCTGATGGAGCGAGGCCAAGCAGACTGCCCGGTCATCATGATCGACGAGCTGCCCGCCTTTCTCGATACCCTCATGGGCGAGTACGCGGAGCAAGAAGCCATCCGCCTTTTGGAGGCCCTGCGCGATCTGCGTTATCGCTACCCGCTGCTGCGCATGATCCTCAGCGATGCCCAAGGCCTTCAGCGTGTCCTCGACAAGTTGCGCGAGCGCGGATACACTGGGCGGCCCCTCGAAGACATGCCGCCTTTTGAATTGCCCCCCCTCACGCCCGCGGACGCGGCCTATCTGGCGGGCTGCCTCTTGATGGGCGAGCAGGTGCCCTGCACCAACCTCCGCGCGGTCGCCGAGGCGGTGGCACGGGCCTGCGCGAACGTCCCCGCGGCCATCCGCAATAGTGTGGACTGGATGGCGCGTTTCCCTGAGACCCCGTGGACGCCGGAGCGGGTCGCCTCGATCCCGCTTACGCAGATCGCCGAAACCGACGACGCCAGCGAACCCTCCGACGAGGATGAGCGCCTGTCGCCCCTGAGCGCGGACGACCTCATCGAGCGCATCAAGGCCGGCGCGCAATCGCCTCTGCAATTCCAGATGGAGCCGGTGTTCGACCAGTCGCCGATCGTGCCCGCGGCAACCGAGGCCCCCGCCGCCGAAGACGATGCCGTTCCCTCCATCGTGAGCGGCCTGTCATCGCTGCCGGCGCCGCAGGCGCTGCTCAATCCACATCCCCGCTCCCTCGAATGGCTGGACCGCACGCTCAGTCCGGGGCATCGCGCGGTGGCGGCGGATATCGCGGCCGAGTTCTCGCGCGCCGCACGGGAAGGCCGGGGACTCTGCGGACTGCTTGCCGGACCCTGGGGTTCCGGCAAGAGCCATGTGCTCGTGTATGTCGCCAGGCTTCTTGAGAAACGTTCAGCCACCGGCCGTATCGGCCGCCGCATCCTCTTGCTTCCCGATGCGGCCCCGATTCCGGATTCGCCATTTGACTTGCTCTTGGCCTGCGTGCAGCAGTGCGGCCTTCCCCATGAGCGCATCCGCGCCGCGCTCGACTCGGTGGAGGCGGAGGATCGCTTCACGGCCTTGGCCGGCCTTTTCCATGAAGTCCGCTTGGGGCAGCCCGTTCTCGTGTTCGTCGAGCACCTGGACGACGCCTTGAACACGTGGACGCGGCCGCAGGTGGAGGAGTTCCAGTCATTCCTGACGGAATCGGCCAGTGTATCGCTGCTTGGCACGGCCCGCATCGACCCGCGCGAGACGCAACTGCTTCACCCCTGGATCGAGGACTCGTTCTCGGTGTTCGCCGTGCCCTCGCCGGACGTGCGCGATACGCGCGCGCTGCTTTGCGCCCTTGCGTCCGCCCGCGGCGATAACGCCCTCGCGCTAGCCCTGCAGGAGCCGCGCTACCAAGCGCGCGTGGACGCGTTGCACGGGCTCACCGGCGGGAACTGCCGCCTGCTGGCGCTGCTCGATCGCTGTCTGTCGGATCCGGCGCTCCGCGACTTGCAGGAACCCGTGTTGCACGTGGTCCGCGGCGAATTGGCCGCCCTGTACGAGCGGCGCATGGCGGACCGGACCAGCCAGCAGCACAAGATTCTCCAGGCGCTCGCGGGCCACCAGGGCCGCGCGGTCAGCGTGACCGAGTTGGCGCGTTTCCTCTTCCTGACCCCGCAGACGGTTTCGCGTCAGCTTCAAGAACTGCTGCGTGGCGGCTTCGTGACGCGTACGCAGGTAGGCCGCGAGATCTGCTACGAGTTGGGCGACGCCTTGATCCGCCACGTGTTTGAAATGAAACAGGGCCGCGACTCGACACTGCCGCTGCTGGTGCGGATCGTTTCACGCTGGTGTTCCATCGCGCGCCTGCACGAGAAGGAATCCAGTGGCTGCGTGGACGCGCAGGTGTTCCGCTTCGACGCGTACGTCGAGTTCGAGTGCGATGCCCCTGAGCCCTCCGCGTGGCCCGCGTCTATCGTGGACCTCACGGATGGCCCTGGATACGACTCCGGCGGCCGCGCACCGCGCTGCCTGCCGGTGGAAAGCCCCGAGTTTCACGCCCATGCCGGAGAAGACGGGCAGAACGAAGTCCGGCGTCTTCTGGAACGTGAGGAGAATGCGCGCGCGACGCTCTTCGGCGGGGCGCGGCTGGCCGCGGAGGATTGTCCCGCGGCCGCACTGGCCTGCGCCGATCGCGTGCTGGAGGCCGCGGACGCGGACGGCGCCGCACGCGCCATGGCCGCGGTGAATAAGAGCCACGCTCTTCTGGCGCTGCATCAGTTCGCCGCAGCGGCGTCGTGGTGTGCGCACGCACATCAGAATCACTGCGAGGCGGAACCGGAAGTGCGCGAATTGAGCCGCGTGCTCTTGATGCTGAACGAGAGTGTCGCGCTCACACGCTTGGATCATTGCGATGAAGCGGCCCGTGTCGCCGAGGAAGCCGTGCGCACGCTCGGCGATTCGTCGTGCCAGCACCGCGACCTCTACATGGCGGCCGCGCACATCAATCGTGCCGTCGCGCTCGAACGCGCAGGACGCTTCACGGAATCGCTGACCGCGTGGGACGCTGTGCTGGATTGGGATGTCCGGCGCAGCCGCGTGGAACTCCGTGACCTCATCGCGACGTCCCGCGTGGGAAAAGCCCTGCTACTCGAACGGATGGGCCAGCATGCCGCGGCGCTCGAGACCTGTCGCGAGGCATTGCGCGCGCGTTCCGCACATCCGCGGGCGCGATTGTGGCACGCGCTGTTGACCTGCAACAGCGGCAACACGAGCCAGACCCTCGCCGCCGTGGAGGCCGCGCTCGCGGTGACGGCCGCCGGCCACACGGAACGCGCGTTATTGGCGGCGGGACTGTTCGAGCGCCTGGACGGCCGCGAACCCCTGGTGCACATGGCGGCCGCCGTGTTCGGGAAAGACCGCGCTTCCTTGCGCGACGGCCTCATGCTGTGGCTGCTCAGACTGCTGCCCCTGACGACCGAAAACGCGGAGCGCATGCCGCACCGTCTGCACGCCTTGCGCGTCATCTTCGACGAGGACCCCGACGCCTCCACCGTCATGAACATGGCCGATGCGCTGGCCCGAACCGCCCTGGGCGACGCCCGCGCCTACCTCGACATCCCCGCCGAATTGCGCGCATTGGTTGGGGCGCCGTAGGGAGCGGCGAGCCTTGCCGTCCCTCCGGGACGCAGGCAAGGGCAAGAATTGGGACCAATAGAAGAGACAATAGAACAGACAGGCGAGGGCGCCTGTCATTCCATCGGGTCCAGCCTGACTTGCTTTTCCCTCAACTCCTGCACGGCTGATAGGCTGAACCGATGTAGACCGCAGGCAAGCCTGCTCAGTCAAAGCAGCGGCAAGCCGCCGCACTCCATAACAGAGTCAGCACTGGGAGTGCCAAGTTACTTGACCTGCATCGATTCGGCGGCCTGTTTGCGCAGTTCGGTCTTGAGTATTTTGCCGGTGGGCCCCATGGGTAGGGTCTTCACGAGCCGCACGTGACGCGGGTACTTGTACGCGGCCATCTCCTGTTTGCTCCAGGTGACGATTTCGCGGTCCGTGATGCGGGAGCCCGGTTCGGGGATGACGTAGGCCATGACCTCTTCGCCGTGTTCCTCGTGGGGGATGCCAACGACTGCGGCGAGCGAAATCTCGGGATGCGTCATGAGCACTTCCTCGACCTCGCGGGGATACACGTTGAACCCGCCGCGAATGATCATGTCCTTGGAACGGTCCACGATGAAGTAGTAGCCGTCGGCGTCCTTGTATCCCAGATCGCCGGAGTGGAACCAGCCGCCGCGGAAGGCCTCATCGTTGGCCTCGTCCCGCTTGTAGTACCCCTTCATGATGTTGTGGCCGCGGATGACGATTTCTCCCGTTTCCCCCACAGGCAGCTCGTTCATATCGTTGTCGACGATCTTCATCTCGACGCCCCACACCGGCAGGCCGATGGAGCCGGGCTTGCGCGGCTTGTCGAGCTGGTTGAAACTAGCCACGGGCGACGTCTCGGAGAGGCCGTAGCCCTCGAGAATCGGTACGCGGAAACGTTCTTCGAATTTGCGCATGACTTCCACCGGCATCGCGGCGCCGCCGGAGGTGCACAAGCGCAGGTTCTTCGCGATCGCGTCGAGGTCGTATTTGTCGGCGTCTTTGTAGTTCAACAGGTCCCAGTACATCGTGGGCACGCCCGCGAACATCGTCACTTTCTCGTCCTGCAGCGCGGCAAACACATCCGCGGGATCGAAGCGCGGCAACAACACCAGCGTTGCGCCCGCGTAGAAGCCCGCCTGCATCATGCAGGTGAATCCGAAGCTGTGGAACAGCGGCAACACGACCAGCATGATATCGCCGGCCTGCGTACGGCTCATCCGATCGATCACCATGCAGTTGAGCATGAGGTTCGAGTGAGTCAGCTCGGCCCCTTTCGGGCGTCCGGTCGTCCCCGAGGTGTAGATGATCACGCAGGTGTCGTCGGGCCGCGTCGTTACCGTCTCAAAAGTGCTGGGGCGCTGGTGCATCAGGTCCGTAAGCGTGGGTACGCCCACAATCGGAGAATCGGCCCCAGGCATCCGGGGAATGATCCACATGTGCTCGCAGGTCTTGGCCTCCTTGAAACCCGCATGACCCTCCTGGGCCATGGGCAGCGTTTCGGTTCCCTCGAAACAAATGTACGCCACGGCCTCACTGTCCGAGAGGTGGTACGCGATTTCCCGGTGCTTCAGCAGCACGTTAAGAGGAACCAGCGCGGCGCCGGCTTTCAAGATCCCGTAGGTGAGAATCGGAAAGTACGGCAGGTTGGGGCAGGTCACCGCGACCTTGTCGCCCTTGCGCACGCCGGCCGCCTGGAGGCCGTTGGCGACCTGGTTGGCCATCTCGTTGACTTGCTTGTAGGTAAGCCGGATGTGGCCGCCGAACACGATGGCCGTCTTATCCGGTTTCACCCGGGCACTGGTTTCCAGTAGGGTTGCGATGTTGAACATGCGGGACCTTTCGTTTTTGCTGAATGAACACCATCGTCACGATGGGACCGGCGCCGTCCTTCGCGCAGGCTTTGCGCCCGAGATTCCTAATGCGGCAGCGAAACGCGGTGCCAGTCCCTCACCCGTTCCCGCATCGAGCCGCACGCGAAGATGTCAATAACCGTGCGTGCGCGATCGCGTGCGATCGTGCCAACAAACCAGCATCCATTATCGTGTCAGCCCCGCGCGACACCAGGATACGCGGGGCATGCGTCAGGCAGGTTTGGGTGCGAACTCTTTTCGCAATTCCTGTTTCAGCACCTTGCCGGTCGGACCGAGCGGCAGGGTTTTGCGCAGCTCGACGCAGCGCGGGTACTTGTAGGCCGCCATCTCGTTCTTGCTCCAGGCGATCAAAGCCTCGGCCGTGATAGTGGAGCCCGGCTCGGGCACGACATACGCCTTGATCTCCTCGCCGTGCTCTTCATTCGGAATGCCAAGAACGGCCGCGAGCGACACCTCCGGATGCGTCATGAGGATCTCTTCGACTTCGCGCGGATACACGTTGTATCCGCCGCGGATGATCATGTCCTTAATGCGGTCCACGATGAAGAAGTAGCCGTCTTCATCCTGATAACCGATGTCGCCGGAGTGGAACCAGCCACCCCGGAAGGCCTCTTCATTGGCCTCGTCACGCTTGTAGTAGCCCTTCATGACGTTGTGCCCGCGGATGACGATTTCGCCATGCGTGCCGCGCGGGACCTCCTTTACGTTGGAATCGGCCACCATCATCTCGACGCCCCAGATCGGCACGCCGATAGAGCCGATCTTCTGCGGCATGTCGAGCCGGCTGAACGAGGCCGACGGCGACGTCTCGGAAAGGCCGTAGCCTTCCAGCACGCGCACCCGGAACTTCTCCTGAAAGCGGTTCATCACATCGACCGGCATTGCCGATCCGCCCGAGACCCCGATGCGCAGTGTGTTGGCGATCTTTTCCAGGTCGTATTTGTCCGCATCAGGATAGTTCAGTAACTCCCAATACATGGTCGGCACGCCGCCGAACAAGGTCACGTTCTCGTCCTGCATCGCGCGCAGGGCTTCGCCCGGATCGAAGCGGGGCAGCAACACCAGCCGCGCGCCACCCAAGGTCGCCGTGCTCAACACGCCCGTTAAGCCAAACGAATGAAAGAACGGCAACACCGCAAGCGCGACATCGTCGTGTGAGCCATCGACAAGATCCTTCGAGACCATGCAATTCATCAGCATGTTGAAGTGCGTCAATTCCGCCCCTTTGGGCCGGCCCGTGGTGCCGGATGTGTAGATGATCACGCACGTGTCTTCGGACCGGCATTGGACCGTGTCGAAGGTGTCCGGCTGTCCATGCATGAGATCGGTCAAGGTCGGCACGCCGGGAATCGGCGAGTCGCCTCCCGGGATTGTGGGGATGATCCAGAAGTGTTCGCAGGTCTTGGCTTCCTTGAATCCCGCATAGCCGAACCTGCCGATGGGCAGATGCTCCGGGCCCTCGAAGCAGATAAATGCGATCGCGTCGGAATCTGAAAGATGATAGGCGATTTCCTTCTCACGCAGCAGGACGTTCAGCGGCACCATCACCGCACCCACCTTGAGGATGGCGAAATACACGATGGGGAAATACGGCAGGTTCGGACAAGAGAATGCAATCTTGTCGCCCTTGCGGATACCGGCCGCGCGCAGCCCGTTGGCCACCTGGTTGGCCAAATCGTTGATCATGCGGTACGTGAGCCGGAAATGGTTGAACGTGATCGCTTCTTTGTCCGGCCATTCACGGGCGCTGTTTTCCAGGATCACGGCCAGATTGAGCATGTCACGGTTCTCCCTCGAACGACTTGGTTGGGGGCCTTCTTCGGCCGCCAGGACTTCCAGTCACGAGCATAACATGGCCGCCCGCATGCCTCCAGCCGCCCGGCGGGCGTTGCATCAGGCCCGGGTTATTCGTACCGCAATGCCTCGACGGGATCGACGCCCGATGCTTTGTAGGCCGGGTAGGCGCCGAAAAAGACTCCCACGGACATGCTGAAAAAGAACGCCAACACAATAGCCCATCCGGACGTGAAGACCGGGAGCGGCGGATAGATGAGCCGGATGGTAAACGTGCCGAAGTAGCCGAGAGCGATGCCGAGCGTGCCGCCAATTGAGCTGAGCGTGACCGACTCGATGGCAAACTGCATGCCGATGTCATGGCGGGTAGCGCCCACGGCCTTGCGAATGCCCACTTCCCGGGTGCGCTCGCGCACGGACACCAGCATGATGTTCATGATACCGATGCCGCCTACAAGCAGTGAAATGCCCGCGATGCCCGCCAGCATGACTTTCATCGCGGTGAAAATGTTGTCGAGGGTGGACAGGATCGAGGTCTGGTCGGTGATCGTGAAGTCTTCCACGTAGTCATGCGCGGCCGTCAAGATCTCACGGATGGACTCCGTGGCGAGCTTGACGTCCTCCGGGCTGTTGGCCCGCACGACGATCTGAAACAGCTTGTCCTCGCCGCCATAGAACATCTGCTGCCCGCTGGGCAGCGGCACGATGACGAGGTCGTCCACGTTGATGCCCAGAGTCACCCCCTTGTGTTCGAGGATGCCGACGACCGTGTGCTTGGTCCGGTTAATGGACACGCTCTGATTGAGCGGATTGTCTATGCCGAATAACTCTTCGGCCACCTGGGTACCAAGGATGCAGACCTTGGAATTCTTCTCGATGTCCTGGGCGCTGATGAAGCGGCCCACCTGCGCATGCAGGTTGCGCACGACCTCGAAGGCCGGTGTCACCGCGAGGACCATCGTGTTGCGCCGGCGATCGCCCTTTTGCACGGCGCCCGCGCCCAGCACCACCGGCGACACGGCCCGCACGCCCACCGCTTTCCGGTCGATTTCCTTCGAATTCTCGTAGGTGAGTTTGCGGAAACTGCCGGCGACCAGGGGCATCATGCCGGAGGTCTCTTGCTTGCCCGGTGTGACGATCAGGATGTTGCTGCCCATGCCCGCGAACTCTTTGGCCACATAGGCCTGGGCGCCTTCCCCCAGCGAAATGAGGAGGATGACGGACATGACCCCGATGATCACGCCCAACATGGTCAGCAGCGAGCGCACCTTGTTCTGGGCCAGCGAATCCAACGCGATTCGCAGGTATTCGAAGGGGCTCATTACTCCTCCAGGGCGTCGACGACCCGCACCCGCACACCGTCGGCCAGATCCGCAAGGCCGATCGAAGTGACCAGTTGGTCGCCTTCCTTCAGCCCCTCCAGGATTTCCATGGTGTTCCAGTTGCCAATCCCGGTCTTGATGTCGCGGCGGACAGCGCGCCCATTTTCGATAACGTACGCGTACTCCTGGCGGATGAGCGATTCGGTGGGCGCGTATACCACGTCTTCCTTCTCCTCGATCACGAGCACCACATCCGCCGACATGCCGGCCAGGAACTTCTCGGTTTCCTCGCCGACCTTGATACGCACGTTCAGCGTCCGGCTCAGGTCGGGGTTGGTGGATACCACCGGCGAGATGAACTCGACCGTGCCGAAGAAATCCTCGCCGCGATAGGAGTCAAGATTGATGCGGGCCTTCTGTTCGAGTTGGATCTCGGCGGCGTTGGCCTCGTCGAATGGCGCTTCGACGTAGCAGGTGGAGGGATCCACCATCTGGAGGAGCGGCATGCCCATGGACACCGCCTCGCCCACGTCGGTGATGATCCGCGCAATCACCCCCGCAAACGGCGCCTTCACAAACGCATTCTCGCGCGCGGCGGTGGCCACGGCGACGGCGGCTTTCAGTTGCTCGATGTTGGCCTCGGCCATTCTCACTTCTTCGGCACGCACGAGGTCCTCGCGCTGTCCGGCCTTGGCGGCCGCGGCGCTTTCCCGCGCCACCTTGAGGGCGAGGGCTGCCTTGTCGAAATCGTTTTGCCGGATGGCGTTACGGTCGGCGAGGGCCTTCATGCTCTCGAAGTCCTTTTCCGCCTGCTCGAGTTGGGCGGCAGTCTGGGCCACACGGGTCACGGCCACCTCGGCGTTGATGCCGGCGGCCAGTTTGGCCTGTTCGAGGCGCGACATGCCGACTTTAAGGTTGGCCTCCGCCAGCGCCACCTGCGCGTCCAACTCATCGTGGCGCAGTTCGACGATGACGTCGCCCTTGTTCACGTGGTCGCCTTCTTCAAACGGCACGTTCACTACCGTTCCCAGCGAGCCGGTAGCTACCATCGAATCCAGGAAGGGCTTCACGGTCCCCGAGGAGATCGCGGTGACGGTCTGTTCCACGTGCCCGCGCGCAATGGTGGCCGCAGTGACATCGATGACCTCTTCCCGCGTGAGCAGGTACGCCACCGGCGTCGCGAGAATCGCCAGAAAGATGAGCCAGCCTACGATTTGTGGTCCCAAACGCCGTTGCTTCGCCATTCGTCCTTCACCAACTTTCCGTCGCGAAAACTCATGATGCGTTCCGCATGCTCGGCGACTTCGCGTTCATGCGTCACCAT